>NZ_WEKT01000083.1:0-13950 GCF_009874545.1 Vibrio eleionomae
ATGCTTTACAGCATAATTCAGCCCGCTAAACTACGTCCGTCTCAATAAATTCATATTATTATAAAAATGATCAATCGTATTGATATCAACTTATTAGTAGTTCTAAATAAGTTATTAGAAGAAAAACACGTCTCCAACACCGCTTTTTCACTGAATATGAGCCAACCTAAAGTCAGTCGCTCATTACAAAAACTCCGCGAACTCTTTGGCGATGAACTGCTCGTACGTACATCAAATGGCTATGAGTTAACCCCCAAAGCGGTAAACATTCAAAGCAATGTCAGTCACGTATTACACAATTTAAATTCACTTTTTCAAACAGATACGTTCATACCCGCAGAGAGTGACGACAAAATTCGCTTGTATGCGCTGCCTTCTACATCCAATTTGGTTATCCCAGATGTAGTTGCCAAAGCCAATCAGCTCGCCCCTAACATGGTGCTAGATATTAATTCTACGGCTAAAGATCACTTTGCAGCCCTTCTCTCAGGAGATATTCATTTTGCCATCTCGACCACAACACCTAAAAGTGGCGAACAAGATCTCTACCGCATTCCCTTATTTGACTGGGATCACTGCTTATTGATGCGTGAAGATCACCCGTTAGCACAACAAGAATTAACAGTGAACAACCTGCTGGATTACCAATATGGACACATTTCTGTCAACAATACCTGTAAGTATTCGTTTGAAAACCAATTCAGCGAGTTGGGGTTGTTAACTGGACAACGGCAATTTAAGACGGTCATTCAATTAACCGATTTTGTCTCAGCAGCAGGAATCGCAGAAAAAACCGATATTCTGTTCTATGTTCCGCACCGATTGGCAGAGCAAGCCTGTATAGGGAGAAAACTGATTACCAGAAATGTCCCTGAAACGCTCAACTATCCAAGTGAGTCTGTCTATCTATATTGGCACAAGCGTTATCACAGTGATCCCATGTGTATTTGGTTTCGCTCGCTATTTAAAAAGCCAACTGAAAGCGAACCGCTGACCGTTGAACCGCAGTGGAATGATATTAAAGCTGATCACCACTTTATCTATTCGCGCAAAATGGCAAATGCTTAATGCCTAACTAAGATTTATATTATTTGCCTTTAGACAACATCTTGCGGTTAATTGGGTATAAAAAAGCCGCTTTAATTAGCAGCTTAATCATACATTATGAAAAAGTTAGCCCATCAATTGCTCTACAATTTGATTGACCTCAGCAAAAGGATATCGTTCCAGTTGACCAAAGCCATCCATTTTACTGGCTTTTAATTTTGTAATGAGTGGGTTACTAATACCACATAAGAACCGACTCACAGCTTTAGCTGACAATGGTTCATCACTGGCCGCCACAAACAATGGCTGAATCCATTGTTGTACTTGGTTAACATCAATACTAGGCAATGTTTCGCGTGCCAATTTAGCCACTCGTCCGCTGCAGACGGAGCAATGACCACACTGCCTTGGCGCTTTATCATCCGAAAAGTAGCTCGCTAAGGTATAACTTAAGCACTGCTCAGATTCAAAATAGCCCAGCATTGCTTGAATACGTTCAATTTCACTATGTTCTTTTTGCGCAAATAAGTGATATAAACGTTCAACGAGCTCGCTTTTTGGGATCTGTGTATTAAGCACTTGATAAACATCAGTAACTTGCTTGCTCTCAAGTTCAATCCACCCCTGCTCATGAAAATAATCGATAGCAGCAACAACTCGTTTGCGCTCCGCTTGATGTCCCATCCATAATGCATCGAAATCAACCGTCGACCACGTTTTTGCGCGAACAGAACACTGAAATATGGCTTCGACAAAACTGCGTCTTTCACCTTGGAAACGATGTATGATTGCCTCTGCCGTCTCAATAAATTTAAAGCGGTAGTTAGCAAAATAACTGTATTGAGATCGAATAACCTGATTAAGCTCAAGATAAACCAGTAACGTCTTGAGTGGTAACTGCCTTATATTACTTTCTCGAGACAGGCTATTCATCATAACCTCCCACTGCGCACCACTGGCATAAATTTCATCCACCACTGTAGCAATGGACGCTTTATCTGGCGTATCACCATACACAAAGTTTTCTAACACATTGACATGATCAGTATTCGCCAACGTGATACAGCGTGAAGGTAAACCATCACGTCCAGCACGCCCGATTTCTTGCGAGTAGTTTTCAATCGATTTTGGCAGGTCAAAGTGAATCACACGGCGAATATCAGACTTATCAATTCCCATGCCGAAAGCAATGGTGGCGACGATACAGTTGCTCTCCCCCATCATAAAGCGTCGCTGAATATCTTCACGCACGTCACTTTTTAACCCTGCATGATAAGCCAGTGCTTTCACACCAGTATTGGCAAGTTGTTGGGCAACCCGCTCAGCGGTTTTTTGCAGTGTGACATAAACAATCGTCGGAGCTTGTGTATCGTCTTGAATTAAATGTATTAATTGATTAAGTTTATCCTGTTCACGGCAAGAAATAACGTCCAATTCAAGATTATTACGATAAAAGCCAGTCACAGTGATGGCATCTTTACTGATGGCAAATTTATGGCTCATGTCCTCAATCACTTGAGGCGTTGCCGTCGCAGTCAACAACAACACTTGCGGGATATTCAGTAGTTGACGATACTCAGGAAGTTTAAGATAGTCCGGGCGAAAATTGTGTCCCCACTCAGAAATACAGTGCGCTTCATCCACCACAAGTAATGAAATAGGTACGTGAGAGATGAATTCTCTAAAGCGTTCATTTTTCAGTCTTTCGACAGAAATCATCAGTATCTTCAATTCACCATTACGCACTTGCTGCATGACCGAGTGCGTCGTTGCTCGATCCTGAGTTGAATCAATACTGGCGGCAGCAATTCCTTTACTGTGTAGAAAATCCAGCTGATCTTTCATTAACGCTAACAGGGGGGAAATCACTAAAGTAAGATGAGGTAACTGCAATGCAGGCAATTGATAACACAGAGATTTACCAGAGCCGGTAGGAAAAATTGCAGCCGCAGATTGACCATTAACAACATGCTGGATCACCTCATTTTGCCCCGGTCTTAATGAGTCAAAACCAAAATATTGTTTGAGTGTCTGTTCAATCATTGTCCTAACCTACTTATTTTCAATTCACTGCTGGCAATTGTAACAACTCTAAGCGTTAGCAGGCGACCCTAGACTGGAAAATGTATCGCAATACCACCACAAATGCCGACAATCTGAGTACTTTCCCTTTTAAGCCAGACACTTTTCCATAGATAGGTGCACAATTCCCGCTTCAATAAATTCATCGCCAAACGGTAAAAAACCGAGTTTAGTATAAAAATCAATGGCATGTTTCTGCGCACCTAAATACACACGCGGATAATCATGACTCGCGGCATACTCGATTAACGAACTCACCACTTTCGCCCCGATGCCAGATCCTCGATAGGCTTTTTTCACCGCAACTCGGCCAATATGACCGTCACTCAGCATCCGCCCAGTAGCCGCAGGCTCGCCATCAACAATAATTAACGTATGGACCGCTTGATTATCTAAACCATCAAACTCAATATCCGGATCAATTCCCTGCTCTTGAATAAAAACCTCATCACGAATGTGACGAATCAACGGCTCAGCATCCTGATCATATTGCACAATATTTACCTGCAACTTTTTAATCCTCAATGATTTATAACGAAGTAACCCCACATTAACACATAACTTCCGTTACAGGGACAGACACCTTAAAAATTGGCATTGTTGAATGACATTTATAAGGACAGACACTTTTACATACCCAGAATTTTAAATTTTCTAATAGGGACAGACACAATAACCAAACCATAAAAAAGCAGCTTACTTCTTAGTAAGCTGCTGATTTAACGAATGGCTAATAGTGCCTGTCCTTATAAGAAGAAACTGATTTATCAAACGACTAACAGTGCCTGTCCCCGTAATCGCGTCGCAAAAGCGTCGTAATCGCCTCTATTGGTCGAGGCGAGGATAATCGGTATAACCAATGTCGGTTCCACCGTAGAGGTTGTCACTCTTCACTTCGTTGAGCGCGAGATTATTAGCTAAACGATAAGGTAAATCGGGGTTAGCAATATACGGACGGCCAAAGGCCACTAAATCGGCGTAACCTGTATCTAATACCCAATCAGCCCGCTCCTTGGTGTAGTTACCTGCCACGATAATCATATTAGGGAAAATAGCGCGAGCGAGTGCGCGAAATTCCTCAGGGACATCGGGTTCTGCATCCCAATCCACTTCTGCAAAATGGACAAAGCCAATATTAAGATCTGCCATTTTTTTCATTGCCAAAAGAACAGTCTCTGGCGTATCAGGATCATCCATACCGCGAGCTTGATTATGCGGAGCAAAGCGAACACATATATTGGATGGAGGAAAGATATCGACTAAACGAGCCAAAATTTCAGTGACAAATCGAATGCGATTTTCAGGAGAGCCACCATATTCATCCGTGCGTTGGTTAGAACTTTTACGCAGGAACTGGTCGATGAGGTAACCATTGCCGCCATGCAACTCTACCCCATCAAACCCAGCCAATTTTGCATTTTGAGCTGCTTTAACAAAATCATCTTGTACACGATGAATATCATCAATGGTCATTTCTTTTGGTGGTGTACATTCATGCTCTTGGCCGCCAATACCATTTTCATTAGCAATCCAAACACCAATCCCTTTTGGCGTTGGAATCGCAGAAGGAGCCAATGGAGCTTCGCCATGGTGAAACGTTTTGTGAGACATTCGACCGGTATGCCACATTTGTAGGAAGATTTGGCCGCCGTTATCATGCACCGCTTGGGTCACTTTCTTCCAACCGTCGACTTGCTCATGAGAGTGCACGCCGGGAGTAAATGAATACCCTTGCGCATCTTCAGACACTTGTGTGGCTTCAGCAATCAGCAACCCCGCTGAGGTGCGCTGGGCGTAGTAGTCCGCCATTAACTGCGTCGGAACATTACCCGGCTGCGCTGATCGGCAGCGAGTCATTGGCGGTAATACAATTCGATTTTTTAAATTCAACTCACCAAAAGTGAGTGGTTCAAATAAATTACTCATATTTTTACCTTATTGGATGAGTCAGCCGAACAGATGGATTCACATAGCCAGCGACTGTTGTCTTTTCACACTCATACCATTAAATGTAATAAGTAAATCAAAATGATAACGACAAGAATTCGTCGATGTATGCCGATATCTTTGAACTTAAGCCCATTTAATCGTATGAATAAGTAAGTTTTAGTGTAATTAATTTTGCATATATTGATAATGGACAATATCACTAAGTCTGTATTTGGGATTTCTTAATAATATGGTGGAGTATATTTCGGATTTACGACTATTTTTAACCATAAGCCGTACTCTAAATTTTCGTGAAGCAGGTGATCGCTTAGGCTATTCGCCTGCAGTTGTGACCACTCGCATGCAACGCCTTGAATCTATGACAGGTAAAACTCTGTTTATTCGGTCAACTCGACATATCAAATTGACCGAAGAAGGCCATCAAATGGTTCGCTACGTTGAACAACTGTTAGATTTAAGCGAACTCATTAGTCGCTCTGATACCGATCCTGACGATACAAGCAATTTAAAAGGCTTGGTTCGTGTCACTGCGCCTCATTCATTTGCTAGAATTTTTTTACTCAAGCCAGTGCAGTTATTGATGGAGACCCACCCAGAGCTTACCATTGAGCTTATTTTGGAAGATAAGTTAAGTAAAATTGTTGAAGAAGAAATCGACATTTGTTTTCGCGTGGGAGGAGATCTCGAACCCCATATTGACAGCATTGACCTTTTCGCTGACAAGCGCATTTTAGTTGCATCGCCCAGTTATATTGAGAAAAATGGTGCTCCCCAAACGATTGGTCAACTTAACCAACATCAATGTTTGGGCTATCCACACGCAAAGTTTCTGACATTATTTGATAAGCAGCAAAAGCCAACTCGCGTTCCTTTATCAGCAGTATTAACCTGTAATACGGGAGACTTTTTGCGCCAATTAACCGTTGAAGGCACGGGCATCACCACGAAATCGTCTTGGTCTATCTGCGATGAACTCTCATCCGGTCAATTAGTTCGTGTGCTTCCTGACTATACGGTTGATTCACAACGTATGGTACGTGCTCTGTTACCAAAACGAGATTACACCCCTACTCGGGTAACCCATGTACTTAACACGATTAAAGCCTATATCGATCAGCAAGGTATTGATTGAATATATACCCAAACAACTTCAAGATACTGAAACTTCATCTTGAGGTTACTTGGGTGTAAAGCATATCGAGCATCACTATTATTAGCGCGCCTGTCCTTATAACGAAGGAATAAACTGGGGTAATGTCATTTTGAAATGATCGTGATCCGCTCGAATTTAAGGTGATGAAAATATTCACGAAAAATCAATAACTGCGCATAAAACACTGGCGATATATCAGGTTCATAAGAACGTGGCGGTCGCCCGGTGATAATTTCTGCGTATTCGCCAAACAGACGTTCTAAATCGACACGGTTTAGAACCATAGTCTCAGCCTCTTTGACGAAACATTGCATGGCAAAAGAGCGGACAAACGCTAAATTCGTTACCCACTCAACCCCGAGATGAGGAATATTCGCTGCAACTTTCATGATTTCGTCTTCAATATAGTTAATCGCATATTCCAATTCGTCGGCAGTTGGCGGCTCTTGTGTAAAAAAGCGTTTCGCGACGAGTTGATACCCCACAGGAATAACAACACGTGTTGCCTTATCTTGTGCAGTGAAAAGAAATTCAGTTTCATCGCCCCCTATCGACATAACGACAGAATCACTATGCTGCTGCGCATAGTTCTCAAGAGGCGTACCTATTAATGTCATCTAACTTTTCCCATTGATTAAGTTCGATTTTTATTTTAGCACTTCGATAAGCTGCACTTTGCTATTCATGCAACATAACGCGATTTAATCAGGCTTAACCAGAGGAAACGCATGTTCATCTATTTCAGCTCGAACACGGGGTAAGCTAGTGGGATAGTGTTGTTGAATAAAATCAATCATTGCCTCACGCACCAAACAGCGTAAATCCCATGCCGTTGGTGAGTTTTTTGCCGTCATGAGTAGACGAATCGTCATAGTTCGCTCAGAGCAGTCCGTAACCTGAAATGCTTTGCCATCTCTATCCCAAAGGTCACAACCATCGAGTACCCGATCAAACTCTTTGCGTAATGGTTCAAGAGGTAATGTGTAGTCAACATATAAGGTCACTGCGCCCAGTATTTGAGCCGTAGTACGAGTCCAGTTTTGAAAGGGATGCTCAGTGAAATAGGTAATCGGCAACACCAATCGGCGCAGGTCCCAGATTTTGACTACGACATAAGTGAGGTTAATTTCTTCAATCCAACCCCATTCCCCTTCAACTACCACTGCATCGTCAATTTTAAATGGTTGAGTAAAGGCGATTTGGATACCAGAAAAAAGATTACCTAAGGTTTTTTGCAATGCGAAACCAATAATAATCCCAGCGACACCTGCCCCGGTTAAAATCGTGGTACCGTATTGACGCACACTATCAAAACTAAGTAGCACCGATCCGGTCGCGATAATCGAGATGATCACGACCGCAACCTTTTTGATGTACATAATTTGCGTACGAGCTTTACGGGCTTTGAGATTATCAGCGGGAGAAATATCGTAGCGACGATAAAGCATGTCTTCAACCACATTCACCAAACGAGCGATAATGAGCGCGATCGAAATAATGATAATAATCTGTAATCCTTGGCGAATTCTATCTATGGTTTCTGGGGAAAAGGCCAACCAGCCGACACTGATATGCAAAAGTATTCCGGGAATAAACAATAGCCACCGACCTTTCAAGTGACGTTGTAATGACTTAAAAAGTAAACGGTCGCGCTCTAGTGGTGTGTTTTCTTTAGCAGTATTATACTTAAAAAATAGCAAGAGTAACCAGCGAGCGAGTGCGCCCACCAGCAAAGCAACGACGACGAGTGCGATTGCTGATAGTATCGGATAGGTTGAGAAATATAGATTCGGATCAAATTGCATATTAAAAGCGTACGCAACGAACAAATATTAATCAAATTGAGCGCCAAATATTGGGCATAATTTCACCCAATATTGACCTAACTCTTCACAACTTACTGTCCCGACACTACAGAAAATAAAGCAGAGTATCCATTTCTAACCTATTGAGTCACATCGATCATACGCACAAATTTGAACTGCTTATTTTCGTAGGTATATTGAAAAATGGCACAGTTAGGTATGCCATTTTTAATCACTTCACGATAATTGTCGTTCCATTGAATCAAAAACTGCTTGCAAGACCCCGAGTGCGATACGGCTAAAACGCATTCATGCTCAGGACGTTCCATTATGTCTGTACACGCTTGTACTACTCGCTCACGAACCTGTATTTTAGATTCACCGCCAAATTGCAGATAATAATCTTCCCGCATCTGCTCATTTGGGTGTAAATCTTCACTTTCGCCTTCATAAGTACCAAAGTTGATTTCTTTCAATCCCTTAATACGCTCATAAGGCATTTTATGTTGTGTGGCAATTTCTGCAGTATCACAAGCACGTTCAGAGGTTGAACTATAAAGGTGGTCGATATCTATATTGGCGAAAAATTTTGCTGCCGATTCCGCCTGAGTAATACCTTTTTCTGTCAGTGGCGAATCGCACCAACCTTGAATTTTTCGACGTAAATTAAACAGGGTTTGTCCATGACGCATGAGGTAAAATGTTTTAGCCATCGTTATTATTTCTCCTTATATGACTAGAAGTTACTCAAGATGCTGTTCAGCAAGAATGGTTTCGCTCTTAGGCAAAGCGATAATGTGAAGATAGAGTGATCGCTACGCTGAAAATCAGTCACACCACATCGGTGTGAATAAACTTACCATCTTGGGGTTATCTTTAGATTAACAAACCCTTGGTCCATCACCAATAAATAGTCACCAAAGTGAATAAAAAAACGCCGCTCAATGGCGACGCTCTTCATTTCGGTTGCAATGCATTACAGCAAACGCTGCCCTTCAACCCCGGTTAAGAAATCTTGTAAAATCTGGTCAGGGCAAGGACGGTAGTGCTTATTATCTGGCTTGCGGAAAAATGCACCGAGTTCATATTTAGTCAGCTCAACCCCCACCAATTCAAAAATATTCAAAATATCTTCTGTTTTTAAATTCAATGCAATACGTAATTTTTGAAACACCATATTATTGGTAAGATTAGCCTCTGGCTTTGGCTGCTCTCCATCGCGCTTACCACGTTTTTGGTTGATGAACCCATTAAGAAATGTAGAAAGTTCGACATCTTTCAGCTTCTTCGCGCCTTTTGCACTCTCATCTGCCAGCCACGCTTGGACTTGTTCCGGCGTTACGGTTGTCTCTGCTTGGGCAAAGATGGCAATGATCTGTTTATCTTTTAAATTAAAAGTGGTGCGCACAAGACGCAAAACGTCATTATTGTTCAAAATGGATCCTGATCTTAGGTAAGCCAGCATAATCAACGTGATTTCTGGAGTGCGGCGATAATAGCAAACTTATTGATGAAGCCCAATCTCTATCCGTTCTACCGATCCAACACATCAATCGCTAGTTATTTTTAAACAGCCCATACACTGCATGGTTAACGATACGCCCATTAAGATTTTCTGCGTTTGTAATTACCCCCTCAAGGGTAAAACCTAAACGTTCACACAGTGCGCGACTCGGCTGGTTTCCTTCTGCGGCATGAATTTCTACTTTTTCTAAACCGTATTGTTCAAATGCCAAGGCAATCATTTTCTAGACTGCACGCGTCATAATACCTTTGCCTTGCCAGTCATGACTCAACCAATAGCCAATTTCGGCTTTCTTTAATGAACGATGAATAGCATTAAAGGAAATATTGCCCACCAACTCATTTTGGTAAAATACTGAGCAGGTTAAAGACTTACCTTCTGCGTAATCTTGTAGTGAAGATTTAATAAAACTCAGAAAAAACTCTTCACCATACGCATTTTGTGGCCATGCCAGCCATTGGCTCAAATACTCGACTTGAGCACTAACAACACGATAGATCTCTGGAGCAAATGAAGGTTGCACCAACGCCAAACTGATTTCGTTATCGACCTTTAAACTGAACACATGAATTCCTTTTTAGTTTCTATTACAACTATTCACACGCCTATTTTCGTTTTTCACCAAGATACTGGCTAAATCGTAATAAATAGCCATCTGGGTCTTGAACCAAAAATTCTCGCTGCCCCGATAGCATTGCGCCAGTGTCATACCAGGTATCGCTTATAGAGCGAAACAAGGTGCAATTAGCAGCGACAAGTCGTTCATATACGGGTGTAATGTCTTCAAGCTCGATTTGAAAGTTTACCCCACGCCCTAACGGATAAGTAAGATCTGCTGTATTCCAACCCTGAGCATGAATTTCTTCTAACATGATATGGACTTGCCCATACACTAAATAAGCAAAGTGTGGGTTATCTCTTTGATTGCGAATCGAGAAACCAAGCACATCACAATAAAACTGCATTGAGCGCGTAAAATCCGTGACAGATAGCTCTGGTACCATAGGATTCCAATACTCTTCCATTTCTGTTTCTCTTTTGATGACTCGACCATTCATCCTACTTATTTTTGCAGACAATGACGAGGGGAATTTCTATTAAATAAAATATTAAGATATTGATAAATAGAAAAAAGGTGGAAAACCACCTTTATAACTCAGCAAGATTTCGTGGGCTCTTGTATCTGGTACAATTGGCGATGCTCATCACAAACATCTTCACACTGACACTCACGTTCAATTCCTAGGGTAGCCAACCCACCGCAACTCCCTTTGATACTCTTTCTCTTCATCAATACACCGATCGCCATCAGCGCTATTACCGCGAGAAAGACCAAAAATGTTATCAGATAAACCATAGTAACCTCCGTCATCATCAATTACGCCAAAGTTTATAGCATATGCTAATTACCAGCAACTAAAAAAAGGCAAACACAATACGGTTTGCCTTTCTCGATGCTCTTGCAGTGAGAATTTACAACAGACTTAAGATGTCACGTGAGAATGACGATGAGCCCCCAGCCATTGATACATCACAACGCACGCAATACAAATAGCCAATGCAATACGTGTTGCTCCTAATACACCTTGCCACCCCATGCTGCGATAGAAAGGCTCAAGCAAGAACACACCAAGGCTCGCACCTGAATAATAAAACAGACTGTATAGCGCTTGCGCACTTCCTTTTGATTTTGTCGCCGTTCGGCCGACTAAAGTACTGGCTTGAGCGTGACAGAAGAAAAAACCGAATGATACCAATACCATACCAATAATCATGGTGTATAAATTAGCCCAACTCATTAAAAAGTTTGCCAGCAGCATGATGCCAATACCCACAGAAATACCAGCAATTTGACTGTGCTTTTTCGCGAATTTACCCGCCAACGAAGAGCTCATGGTGCCACCAAGCAAGGTTAAGAACATGAAGCTACGAATATCACTCGGTAAATGATATGGATAGTCACTTAACACCATCATTAAGTAATTGGATAGATTAACAAACGTACCAAACGCTAAGCATATGAGAAGGTAAATAACCAATAATTGGGGTTTTCTTAAATGATGGCCAAATGCTTTGATACTTTTGCCTAATTTTAGTTCGGTCTTTTTAAAGTGACGCTGTTGCGGCAACAGATAATACACCACACCGTAGAGCACAGCCGTTAAACCCGCGATAACAAATCCACCATTTTCCCAACCAAAATGTTCTGCACTAATTCCACCTAACAGTCGGCTACATAATCCACCTAAGGTATTAGATGCAATGTAAAAGCCCACTGCGCCGGCAAGCCAGCTTTTACGTAACTCTTCCCCAAGAAGAGGCACGGCTAACGCGGGCGTTACCGCTAAAAAGACACCTTGGAGAAACCGCACCGTAAGAAAAAGTGGGTAATTTGAAATCAAAGGTAAAGCAAGAGATAAGACTAAGCCGATTGCCGTTCCACCCAGCAATATTTTGCAACGCCCAACCGCATCAGACCAACTGGCGAAAACAACTAATCCAACACCCATTCCCAGTAGAGGTGCTGACATGGCGAAGTTAGCGGCCAAAGAGCTAACACCGAAGTCTGCTCTTAAGACTGGTAGCAGTGGTTGCAGCCAATAAATGTTGGCAAAAGTGATCACGGAGAATAAACAAACACAAATAACAAAACGGGTGTAATGGGATAAATTTTTCACTGCTCTAGACTATAAATTATTCAAAGGGTTTAAAGTTCGACTGTTTACAAAGCAAAGAATAACCAGCATGCAACAATAAATAAAATATGTTGTATTTATCTTATCCATCGATAAAATTTATACCCTAATCATTGCTATTGACAAATCACAAAAAACAAGGATTAAACGCTTTCATATGGAACTTCGACAACTGCGTCATTTCGTCACAGTGGTAGAACACGGCTCAATTTCAGCTGCTGCTCGAGAACTGAACCTTGCCCAACCTGCAATAAGCAGCAGCATTAAAAAGCTTGAACAAGAATTGAATATGCCACTCTTCAATCGCCGAGATCGTGGTATAGATTTGACGATTGCGGGTCAGAAGTTTGTACCCCATGCCCGACAAGTATTAAGCCAAGCTTATGACGCAAAGTTAGCGATGCAAGCATTAGAAGGCCTAGACCATGGACAAGTAGACTTAGCCGTACCCAGTATGTTGGGTTCCTATTACTTTCCACCGCTACTCATGGCGTTTCGTCATCAATACCCCAACATTGAACTGAATATTTTGGATACGGGTACGCGCAACATCAAGCGCTTGTTATTGGAGGGAGAAGTCGAACTTGGTGTAGTGGCCAGTAAGGACTTAACACCTGAACTTGATAGCGGCCCGCTAATTCGTGAAAAAATGGTAGTGTGCATGGCGGTGGATCATCCACTCGCAGAAAAAGAAGAGATAGAGTACAGCGATTTCCTATCGCACGATTTAGCCCTATTTCGCCGTGGCTATTATCACCACCTACTCCTTGATAGGATCAGTCGCAAAGAAAATATCAAACCAAAAATCGCGTTTACCAGTAACCTATTGCCACTGATAAAAACCGTGATACGGCGTGGTTATGCCATTTCTCCAATGTGGCAGGTCGCCATTCAAGACGACGATGAAATTATCACTCGTCCTTTTGCAGATTCTTTTGAAGTTGATGTGAGTCTCGCATGGAGAAAAAACAGCTACTTATCACGAGCCAACCAAACTTTTCGTGACTTCGTATTGGATCAAGTGAACAGCCAAGAAGCGGCTCTGTAGTCATCATCAAACATAAAAAATCCCGCTTGATGCGATTGAATCATCAAGCGGGATCGTTATTAAGATGAGATATCTATTCAAACACTGGCGCGTCGTAATCGTAACCTTCATCGGTATAAGCGGTGACCTTAGCGTCTACAACTAAACCCGTTTCCGCCGCAACTTGAGTCTCAAAGAATTGCTGAATCTGCTTACGACGACCATGGGCAGCCCACGCAGCAGCATTTTGCCAAATTTCATTGAATACAATTGGATAATCGTTACGCGTGGCACTTGGGTGATCAATTTGGCGAGTCACCGTATATTGAACACACCCTTCTTCGCGATGAGCATCCGGTTCTAGTGCTTTCAATACTTCAAACAACTCCGCTTCTTTACCTTCTTTAGGTTTGAATTGCGCGAATACATACACTCGACTGGACATAACGTTTCCTTCTAATCTTCGTTGTTAAGCGGTGCTGATGGTAATCGAGTTGATTGTAATCCCATACACATTGCAGTCAAAGTTGTGATATTGATTCGGTTATGCCCTAGTAACCTGAAGATGCTGTTTCAGAGAGAATATATTCGCAGTTATCCCTGAGTGATATCCATATTAGCGATCACTATTCCAGCTTATATTGTAATTTAATACTCTAATACAT
>NZ_WEKT01000084.1:0-13550 GCF_009874545.1 Vibrio eleionomae
ATTTATATGNAATAAGATTTTATGAAACAATTATATTCCATATAAAAATGAATTATTAAAACCTCCAATTTCAAAAATTAAAATACTCTGATCATGATTATTTAAGCTTATGATTGATTTCTAATAATAACTGTCAGAGAAACAACCAAGAATATCTACTTTCCCTAATATATCAACTGACGTTCTACAGCAAGATATACGGCTCAACCCAAGGTTATTTGAACCATAAGCCCAAGGTAAGCCTGTTTTCTTAAACCAACCTTACAACGTCCTTCCACCAATCAACTGTTTATTTCTTGTTAAAAAAGGTTTATAGATTAAGCATATACTCTATTTAACTCTACAAATTCGATTATGCCTTTAGATTATTCAGCTTTAGTTTGGATTGCCCTCGCCTTAGCGATCGTTTTCGTTTTTATTCGCAAAAATATTGCCGCATTTATTTCTCTCGGGATTGCGTTGATTTTAGCCATACTCTTTTCGCGCCTTACACTCTCCACCGGATTGGTCGTAGGGGGCGTACTTGTCGGTACTTGGAAGCTTAGCCGCATCGCGCCGCGTTATGCACTGCCCAGTGCTTTGGTGGTTATTGCCTGCTGCTTAGCGTTATTTATCCATAAGGTCCCGGGATTTGATAACTTACTGGTGCTCAATCAGGTAATAACAGGGCCACAAAGCCAGCCGTTTACAATGTACTTAAACCTCGATAAACCGTTGGCATTGTTTATATTGTTGCTGGCTTATCCCAAGCTACTTGGTAATGGAGGAACGCCAAACCGTAAAGCCATCGCTTTGACCACCATTGCTTTATTTTGCTTACTCCCGATTGCCGTGTTGATAGGAGCACTTAAATTTGAATGGTCACTACCTGCATGGTGGTGGCTCTTTGCATTTAATAACCTGCTGTTTACCAGTGTGGCTGAAGAAGCACTGTTTCGCGGCTACCTACAACAAAAGCTCTCCAATAAATTGGGGGTAGTCGCAGGCATTGGTGTCGCAAGCATTCTGTTTGGGTTGGCACACTTTGCCGGAGGCCCACTATTGGTGATCTTTGCTGCGTTAGCAGGTCTCGGATATGGATTGATTTTCTATTGGTCACAGCGTTTATGGGTCGCAGTGTTGGCACATTTTGCGTTTAACTGTATCCACTTATTGTGTTTTACCTACCCGATAGCTCTTCATTAATACACGAGTTTGAATAAGTAAATAGAACACACTTTAGCTATGCCTTATTTATCTATGTCTTAAACAATATTGATGGTAGAACAATACTTGCGTGCTATAAGTTCCATCTCATGGTAAAGGAAGTTGTACATTCTCGGTTCAACCAGTAGACTGCGCCAGCCAAAAAGCCAGATTTTAAAAGTGCACTGAATATCTTCTTTGCGCGACACGGCCGCGAAATAGTGAGTGAATTTGATGGAGATAGATGATGGACGGCAGTTGGTCTAATTTTTTCCCGTACTTTGCTGGAGCGTTTAAGCTTATTGTCTTAGGTATCGGTGGCTACTTCGCCATTAAATGGCATTTTGACGAAGACCGTAGAGTCAGGGAAGCCAAAGGTGAGGTATTTGATAAAACAAGCTTTAAGAAACATTTAGCCAAGGTGACCATGATTGTCATCCTCGTTATTGTTGCCATCGTTGCTGTCATTTATGCGACAGACTGGTTTCTCAACTCGATTAGTGCATTTTAATCGTCAATTCAAACTGTAAAACAAGGTAGTACTGATGAACCTACCATGGATTAAAGACCGAATCGCATTAGTTTTAGTCTCGTTTGTTGCTGCATCTGTTGCCTATGGGACCATAGTTCTATTGGGTCAATACTATTTTCTGATATTTGATATCGCAGTAGGGTGTGTTATCGCCGAACGAGTTTATCGCTACTTTCAGCGTAAACATTCCAAAGATTCTGCGTAAATACAGTAAAGGTGAAAGTAAATTTCACCTTTGTAAACCTTCGGTAAATCCCATTATTAATCAATAACCTAGGAGTTAAACCGCTAATTCAGCAAAGCGTTCATACCCAAGCTCACTAATATCGATCGAAGGCGTTTCATCGTTGGCGAGCTCAGCTAATACTGTGCCAACAGCAGGCGAAATTCCAAAACCGTGACCAGAGAATCCACAGCCGAGAATCAAGCCCGGTAAATCATTCACTTTACTGATAACAGGCACTTTGTCTTTAGACCAATCAATAATCCCTACCCAACTGCGCACCACTTTGGCGTGCTTTAAGGCAGGAAGGTAGCCGATAATGCCACGACACGTCGCAGCAGTCGCTTCAATCGGTGTGTGATCAGAAGTGCTGCTCACTAAACTAGAATCCAGTGGTGAGCCACCGCCAAAGATAAACGAACCGTGCGTTGTTTGGTGACCGTAAAAATCGGCCATTGCTGTACCGAGCATTTGGTAGAACATTGGAGGTTGTGCATCTGTAATTAATGTGTCGAGTGCTACAGCAGAAATAGGCACATCAATCCCCACACTCTGAATAATTGGCCGGCTTGCTAAGCCTGCAGCCACGACAATATTGTCTGCTTCAAATTCTCCATTTTGAGTCACGACTTTACGAACCTTTCCTCCCACCATAGCCAGTTTTAATACCCGTTGTTCAGTCACAAACTGTACGCCACGTTGACGAGCGGCATTATGAAAAGCGAGCGTAGTTTTAAGTGGGTTTGCATGCCCATCTGATGGGCACCAACTGGCACCAATCACTTCATCAGAAAGGTGTGGACAAATCTCACGAACGTCAGCGCCACTGATCATGTTCACATCCAATCCTTGCCCTACCGCAGTTGCAGTCAAGCCTTTTAAGATATCGATATGATCATCCGTTTTACCTAATCTCAGGTTTCCTTGCTGGTAGTATTCCACATTGGTTCCAAGCTCATCAGAAAGCGACGGCCACAGATGTTTTACGCCGTACATAGCCAGTGGCAATTCTCGTTTATCGCGCCCCGACTGACGAACGCCGCCGCCATTACGGCCCGAGCCACCATAACCAATGACTTTACCCTGCTCTAATACAATGACCGATCGACCTTTTTTCGCTAAATAATAAGCCGTCGCACACCCTATGATACCTGCACCAATAATGATGACATCTGCGTTCTTTTTCATTGTCTATCTCTTCTGCAATGCGTCGGGAGCAACACACCGTTCCCGTCACTCCCTAATGCAATTTCGTCCTTGATTATTTCGTATAATCAACGCCTCAAACCAATCAACTTTTTTCGCTGAATGTCATCGTCGCGTATTGTTCGATACTCAAAGGTTTGATTGGTGTGCGAACGTGCAATGTTCCCACTTCTTTGATATCGATATTACAATTTGCCGCAATCATCTCAGTAAGTGTGGCAGAGCACATCCGACCCTGACACGGGCCCATACCAGAACGAGTTTTGCCCTTGATTTGAGCCGGATGACGCGCACCTTGCGCAATCGCTTCACGAATTTGTCCGGCGGTAATTTCTTCACAACGGCAGACTAAGACGTCATCATCCTCTGGATTCAGGGTTTGGCGATTCGGAGGAAAAACGTGATCGAGAAAAGGACGAATCGATCGATCCCGTTTAAGCTGTTTACGATGCTCCGAGGCTAATCTGTCTCGTTCTTGGTCTGTAATTTTGCCAAGTTTATACGCAGTATCAATGGCTGCGAGATGACCCGTTGATGCTGCAATAGGTCCGCCACCAATACCCGACGCATCACCAGCAATCGATACGCCGTCGACACTGGTTTGTCCCCACTCATCGAGCTTAGGTTTCCAGTAACGCTGAGGTTCATACCATTCATGTTCGCAATTAAGGGCTTGACTCAAGCGCAAATTAGGGACAACACCTTCATGAAGAAGTACCGATTGTGCTGCGATCACTTTGGTTTTACCGCGGTAACTGAAGCGAAATCCTTCCGCTCGCTCCTCACCTAGCACCTCAAGTTCACGGCAGCCAATATAAAGAGGAACGCCAGCTCGTTTGAGTTTAAGTCGCATCTGCAGCCCTTTGAGCAGGTAATTTGCCCGCGGCCATGCTTGAGGAAGAAAAGGCGCCGCCTTGAGGTAGTCTTTAAAACTTGCGGTTTCAACCATGGCAGCAATGTGCGCGCCGTTATCAACCAAATGACAAGCGGCAAGAAGCAGCAGCGGACCGCTTCCAGCTATTACCACCGGGCCATCGGGTACCATGTCCGCTGATTTAAATAAAATATCGGCAGCCGCCGCGCCCATTACACCGGGCAAGGTCCAGTTTTTCATTGGCACAGGGCGTTCAGCAGCCCCAATGCTCACGATCATTCTTTTTCCACGCACTCGATAGGTGACGCCCTTACAAAGCACATCAAGCTCAAATTGGTTGGCAATATTAAGCACAGTCGTACTTGGCATATAAGTGACCGTCGATGCCCGAAACATCTCCACCAGCGGTTTTCCAGCAAAGTAGTCTTTACCTAATGTATCGATATTTTCTTCACGGCTGCGCTCCATAGAACGATAGATTTGCCCACCCGGCTCTGGCTGTTCATCGATGACTAATGTATCGAGCCCTAAGTTGGAAGCAGTTACTGCAGCGGCAAGGCCACCAGGGCCAGCACCAATCACAATGAGATCATAGATTTTATCCATTAGATGCCACCTTTTTCCCAATCTGGCGATTCACCACCATACCTTCGTGAACAATGGTGTTACATGCTTGCTGATTGGGAATGCCATCAATCTCCATCAGGCATTCAAAGCAAACACCCATTTGGCAGTAACCCGCGCGATGAGCGCCACTGATTGGAGACGTTCGGTTATACCCCATTCCAGCTGCCATGACCGAGGCCAAAACGGTTTCACCCGCAGGAACTTGCACAGCTTCACCTTCAAAGGTAATGGTGACGAGTTCTGCCCCAGGCCGGTTTTCATGAATTCTTTTCAGCATACTCAACTCCTAATCACTACAGAAGATTGCTCACTTCTTTACGAGTTACTCGCTACATACTTCGCAGCCAAGCATCGCTTCAAGCTCTATTTCAACTAGCTGTGTCGGACGATTGAGTTTCGGAGTTTCCACCATAGTAAACAGAGGGCGAACATCTTTGAAAACAGCACTGTAGGCTTCAGCAACCTCTTTACCGAAAGCCATATCAGTAATGTAAGCTTTTATTTTGTAGACATCTTTCGCTTCAGCTTCTGCTCGTGCCAATAGCCCGATGAACTTTTCGAAGATAAATTGCGCTTGTTCAAATGCGCTAGAGCCGGCCACGGTTCCGTCAGGCAAAACAGCGGTCGTACCGCCAATGTGAATTTGATTCCCCACTTTCACCATACGAGAATAACCGGCAATTTCTTCTAACGGCGCACCGGATGAATAGTTAATACGTTGCATCATATCTTTCCTTATCTGTGTACAGCTCATCCATGAGAGTCGTTCAACACGCAAAGCATCAGCGCACTCATGTCAAACACGCAATTGTTTAAATCGATACTAGGTGGGAGATACTGCCCTGTATTGTATTTTTGCGACATCTAAGTACGTTTAGTTAATTCAATGAGTTACATTAAGGATACTAACGAAGAATTCATAATTGACTACGGGGCGAATTGATGGGAGAACCTATGAAACGGGTATTTACACACCAACCCGCAAAAAGACTTTTAGACCTAGCTCAAGCGATCAGTCGTCAACTTCTAGCAAAAGTTTAAATTCATTTCTTTGGCATAGAGGACTCTCAACCAACTTATCAATCTCACCTTCACGATATCGTCCGACAATTTCCATTTTACGTAGTGAAGGAAGATTGATACCTTGTAAGAACGTATCTGGTAGTACGTATTCAATAGCCACGTCGATGGATAAATCGAGATATAGGTATTCAAGTTTAGGAAAAGAACTACTCAGTAAAAAATCCAACGTTTCATTACTAATAGGACCACGATTAAGGTTGGATTGACTATCATCTATTTCTATAGTGAGCTCAGTAAGTTCGGTTAATATCAGGCTGCTTGTTAGGGAAAAATTCCCAACTAAAGATAGATCCTGTACTGCAGGGGCTTTATTAAGAAATGATGTGACATCACCAAGCCAACCAGTAGCTCCTGGACCATTCACAAATTGAAAATAGTCACCTAAATACAGTTGCTTGAGGACAGGAAACTCAATATTACTTAACGCACTGACTAAAGGACGCAAATCGCGCCGATCATAGTGGCAGTTATAACTACAATCGCCCAAGGCTAAGCGTTCTATTTGAGCAGGAAATTTTGATGCAGCAAATGCTTGTACGAACGGTAGCCCTTTTTCACCTAATACAAATTCAAATCCTGTGCAGTCATCTGCAAGTGTCATTAACTGTAGCCCTGTTTCTGAAGCATCTGCAGGAATCCCTAAACTACAATTACGAAAAATATTAGCGCGAGGCTGATAGCTTCGTTGATGGTCGGGTAAGGCACTAATCATCCTTGAGAACTGACACATCTTTCCACCTGATTGAATGTAATCGTTATTCATTATCACTAAACCTCTCGATAAGAACTCTGCACTTCAGAGACGAACTGCAGATGTACTGGTTTGTTAGCTTAACAATTTACTGTTGCTTTGATTAAATAAATAAACGAAAAAACTAAAATCAACGGTAGTCCTAATCTCCTCGAAATCCTTACAAACTTTTCAGAATAGTGAGTGAATCTGCCATTTAGAAAAAATACCAAGCAAACAATGAGGCCACATGCCATAGTATAAGACGTGTGACCTTCATTGCTGCGACTAACTACGTTAACTAGATAACACCAAGTTTGGTGATGCCCATAAATTCACGCATTCGAATTAGTGAATGCGATGGGTTGCGGGCAGCGCGAATTGAAGATGGCGGTAAATCAACTTGGACCACACCATTTTCCATCATCACCACCCGATCAGAAACCGAAAGTGCAAAATCCATTTCATGGGTCACTATAATGAGCGTCATACCTTCTTTAGCTAAATCTTGGATGACTTTTAACACCTCGCCGACCATTTCAGGATCCAGCGCTGATGTGGGCTCATCAAACAAAATAATATCGGGAGAAAGCGCTAACGTGCGAGCAATCGCCACCCTCTGCTGTTGGCCTCCTGATAGTTGATGGGGATATTTATAAGCGTGGGCAAGTAACCCCACTCGATCTAATAAATACACCGCGCGACTGACATTTAAATTCTCATCACTCGCGTTGTGATATTTAGGCGCCAGCATTATATTTTCCAAAATCGTTTTATGCGGAAAGAGATTAAAGCTTTGAAATACCATGCCTATGCGCTTAATTTTCTGCTGAGCATCTTTGTTAGAACGTTTTTCCGGCCCTTCGATAAACCCCTCGCCGAATAAGATAACTTCACCTTTATCCAAAGATTCCAGTGTATTTAACGTTCTGATTAAAGTGGTTTTACCCGAACCAGATGGACCGATAATGCTAACCACCTCACCTGCTGCAATATTTAAACTAATATCTTTAAGCACTTCATGATTGCCATACGCTTTTTGCAAACATTTAAGCTGCAACGCTGGCGGTCGCCCAAAACCTTGAAGTTCTGGCTTATCCGTAATGGGCATGACCGCTTTTTCCCTAAGCTCTGCACATTGTTGATCGTCAAGTGTTTGAGCCTCAATTCTGGTGACATCAATTTTCCTTTCTATCCACTGCAAAACGGCACCAAATACCGTAACAATGGCCACGTAGTAAACTGCAACCGCCAAGAGGGTTTCCAATACCATGAAGTTTTGCGAATACAGTCGTTGCCCGGTCTGTAACAACTCGGGCAACGAAATGGCGGAAACTAACGAACTCAGCTTAATGATAGTGATATATTCATTAATCAAAGAAGGCATTGATATGCGAATAGCCTGCGGAATCACAATCAATCTCTGAATGCCTAAAGCACCAATATTGAGCGCTTTACCTGCTTCGCGTTGACCTTTAGATACCGACATTAAACCACTGCGGTGAATTTCAGCCATATAAGCTGCTTCAGTAATGACCAAACTGAACAAACCCGCCAAATACGGCACACCTAACACTGGCTGTGTTACTGGAAATAACTGCGGCAAATTGTAGACAAAGACCAAAACAACCAGCAGAGGAACACTGCGGAAAAACCAAATGTAGCCCTTAGCAGGAACAGATAGCCACCGAGACTCAGACATTTTTGCAGAGGCTACCAAAAAGCCCAACACAAGTCCGATGAACCAAGATAGCGTACTAATGGTAATCACCGTTACACACGCTTTCCACAACGCTGGCAAAAAGAATAACGAGACAAAATATTCCCAGTCTAAACTCATAACAATACCTAACTGCTTAAATTAATTTTCAATCGGACTTAAATCGTATTTTTTAATGAGCGATTGGTATGACCCATCAGCTTTAATTTCTGCCATTGCAACTTCAAGCTTATGTTTTAACTCGGTATTGCCTTTCTTAAGGTACATTCCCATTATCTGAGGGTAGATAAGGTCAGGCGAACTTATCACTAAACGACCTCGAGACCGTTCCGCAAACATATGTGCAGCACCTGCAATCTCTACTTGAACATCAATATTGCGTGACATTAACGCTTGAGAAACTTCCGGAGCAGTTGGAAACTCGCTGATCGAAATAGGCTTTTTACCATTTGCTACACAATAACTGTCAGATAATTTAGTCAACGACTGAACCCAAGTGGTGCCTTGTTGCAGTCCAACATGCAATCCGCACAGACCTTTTTCAGTTTTTGGCGAGTATTTAGCATCTTTTAACGTTAAAATAAGCGCGCCTGTTTTCGCATAGGGTATCGCATCTGCTTTTTTTAACCGGTCAGGCAGGATGTACATGCCCGAAATAACGACATCGAATTTATTACTCTGTAATCCCAAAATCAAACTCGTGAACTTGGTGTCTAAATAATGCGGTTTGATATCCATTTTATTAGCAAGCAGCGTTGCTAATTCAGGATCGAACCCAACCACTTTGTCCCCTTGGTACGATTCAAAAGGTGGATAGGCAACTTCAATGCCGACCGATAAGTTATCTGAGTTCACTAATGGTGCGGCCAGTGAATGAACACTCATAGCAGCAACACTTAGCCCCATAAGTTGTAATGAGCGTTTCTGTAACGTTTTAAAAGTCATATCCATATGCTTTACTTCTCCAATATTGTTTAGAAATATCGATTAGTCGATACGTTTAAGCGCCTGACACATGCAGTGCACACCACCACCACCTTTGGTGATCATAGAAATATCAGGATCAAAAACTGTTAGTCCACGAGCACGACATTGCTCCTTCAACGTGTAACTTTCTGCGGGGATAAGTACGCGTTCATCACCCAGTGACACAATGTTGCAGCCCAACTCCATCGCTTCTTTATAAGGAATATCAATGATGTCGATATGTTTTGCTTTCAGCCATTGCAGCAAATGATCTGGCACGACGGCAGTACACACAGCCGCAAGACGCTCTGCGACCATCACGCACTGCACATCTAAATGAAGAAAGTGCGGATCAAATTTTACGTCTTTAAATTCCCATCCCTCTTTCTCAAACCAACCTTTAACTTGCGCGATACCAGCGGGACTGGTTCGTTCTCCAGAATACCCACAAAGTGCAACACCGGGTTCAATTAACATAAAGTCACCACCTTCAAACGGCCCAGCGGTGACGACATCATAGATGGGAATATTCTGCGCAAGATAAAATTCCGTCACCGTTAACCATTCACTACGCCGCCATGGGCTAAACATCTGAGTAATGATCGGTCCCCATGGGGTCATTATCGATGAGTCACGAGCAAAAACGTTGTAGGGTTGATGCTGATTTGCTTTCAAATAATGAACTTGCACGTCTGCTTGTTGATACACATCCAGCATCTCGTTGTACTGGGCTTTTGCAACATCAAGATCGTACTGAACACCATCGCCTAAGTGGCGACGTGATGTTGAATTGCCAGAGCGCCATTCATAAAAATCAATGGGGCCGACTAACACGTCTTTTAATGTGCCGGTTTCAGACCTTATACCCCAATGTTCCAACTGGGATGTATTGCCATCACTATTTCGATGACTAAATAATGTGGTCATAATTGACTACCTCGTGTGGTGAGATGAAGAAGGCTATGGAGTAACACATTGGCACCATCTTGAATCCATTGCGGATACGCATGTTCTTCTTCGTTATGAGAGAGTCCGTCCTTACAAGGGATAAATATCATCCCTGTCGGACCAACTTTAGAAAGATAAACGGAGTCGTGACCAGCACCTGAGACTATCGGCTGAGCATCAATCTCCAACTGTTCCGTTGCGCTTTGAATGGCATCGATACACTGCTGGGAAAACTGAACCGCGGGAGATAACCACAACGTGCGAACGTAAGTCGTTAAATCTGCTTGATAAGTTTTACATAGTGATAAGATTTCATCAGACATGAATTGCAGCGTCGTTTGATCTGGGTGACGTAAATCTAAAGTAAAGGTCACGTTCTCAGGCACTGTATTTGGTGAACTAGGTTCGGTTTGAATAGTACCGATAGTCACGCGAGCTTGGTCACCATAATCAGTAACGCGAGAATAGATATCCTGCGTCAGCTTAGCAAAACCGAGTACCGGATCTTGGCGCATGTGCATCGGTGTTGGACCAGCATGTACGGATTTCCCTTCTAAGGTAATCTCATACCAGTTCATCCCTTGTACTCCAGTAACAATTCCTATTGACGTATTGGTCGACTCCAAAATCGGTCCTTGCTCGATATGAAGTTCAAGAGAAGCAAAGAAAGGAAATGCTACACAGGGAAGCTCCCCTAATTGTTGACTACTCACCAACGCATCGTAATAGGAAACCCCTTGTAAATCTTTGGCATGATAAATGGCTTGTTTTTCAAGCTGTCCAGAAAAAACGCCAGATCCAGCCATCGCTGGTGAAAAGCGCGCCCCTTCCTCATTACACCAAACTGCAAGATCAATCGGGTGCGCTAATGTTATTCCGTTTTCCTTGAGGGTATACATCACTTCCAGCGCAGCGAGTACACCATACACACCATCGTATTTGCCACCAGTTGGCTGAGTATCTAAATGTGAACCTAAAAAGATGGGATCTAAACCATTATCCTTACCAGCAAAGCGGACAAAAAGATTACCAAGTTCATCTAATCGAGCGTGCCCACCAATCTTCTTACACCATGTAATAAAAAGATCTCTGCCACGTCGATCCAAATCTGTGAGAGCTTGACGGTTACATCCACCTTTTGACGTTGCGCCAATAGTGGCCATTTGTGTGAGAAAGGATTCTAATCTGTCGAGATTTATTCTAAGACTATTCATCTAGTTAGGCCGTTGCTAATCATTTAGTACTAGCATACGGCCAGACAAATAAATCGCTATTACCCACTTGAGGTATAGACTTTACCCAACAAAGAGAGTTAAGTTGACGCCCCCATAATATTATCGAATATCTTTGCTAGCAGCTCCTTTTGCGAGCCAATCTCTAACTTACTGTATATGTTTTTTCGATGAACGCGCTCTGTTTCAAACGATATCCCCAACCTACGAGCTGCCTCTTTACTTGAGAAACCTCTAATTAGTAAATTCATAACGTCTTTTTCGCGAGGCGTTAAAACCTCACTACCAAAATTGATGACATAGTCTTTTACATTCTGGTTAGACGACCTCTCCGGCAATGCCATTCGTTCATCATGCATTTTGATCGTCGATTTCAAAATCGGATAAAGCGCACGCAATTTATCCAGCACCCGACGATTAAATTTAGCCAATGATTTTGTTCTTCCCAAGGAAAGTAGATAGGTGGAATTATCTTTTCCCTGTACAGCAAAACTGGTTTCATCGATAAGCTTTGAGAAATGAAAATACTCGTTGTAATAAGCACTGTGATAAAAATCATCAGGCGCAATTTCATCCAACGTGACTAGCCCTTCTTTACCTTGATTGGCACAAAAATCATAGAAAGGGCTTAACAGATAAGCACCTTTTAAATAATTATCCCACGCTTTTAATTCATCAGTAGCAAAAGAAGAGCTCAACACCGTTGGTGTCTTGGTTGGGTGATAAAGCAACATGACATAATCATCAAAGCTTGCCGCCGTTCTTAGTAAGTAGGTTAATTTTTCAAAAAAGGCATCATGACCAATTTCTAAAATCAGGTCCGCAATACCATGAATCAAACTGTTATCGTTATTTTTTATTTCATAAACCATTAGAATTTGGACTTCACATATACAGAAAATAAAAGCCTTAATGTTAAGGCAAGAATGATATGAGCATATCCCTAGCCTGAATAAAACACGTACTCGTTGCAAGTACTCACATAACGAAAAGAGAAACCAAACACGACAATTTCCTTACCCTTGTTATCACCAATTAGGATCACAACGGCATTGGTGATACAGACTGCCACAATGTTGCTTTGGTTTTTCTCCCATCATTGACTCGCTCAATATGACGCTAACCCATTCATCCGATTAGATAAAATTTATGACACTCTTTTATTTCGTTTAGGAATTAAATAAATTTTTGTTATAACTGATAGGAATTACTTCGCAAAATTGCATTCTTCGTATACTATGCCCAGCCCAAATTTATGAGCTAGAAGACCAAGCCATTATGTCCGCCAATGCACTATATACCGATCTTTCTGGTTACTACGATCTCATGTGTGTCGATATTGATTATCAAGCACAAAGCCATTGTATTCGTAGAATGCACCAAATGTTTGGTAATGACGGAAATACCCACCTTGATCTGGCCTGTGGTACAGGTCCACACGTACGTCACTTCATCGATTTTGGTTTTACAAGCCAAGGTTTAGACCTTAACCAACCGATGTTGGATATTGCTGCAACACGTTGCCCCGAAGCGATATTTACTCAACAAAATATGAGTGAATTCAGTGTCGAAGAGCCGTTAGACTTAATTACCTGTTTTCTTTATTCCATTCACTACAACGATGGTATTGAGAAACTCAAAGAATGTATTGCGAACGTCCATAAAGCGTTAAAACCGAATGGTGTGTTTTGCTTTAACGTGGTAGATAAAACCAAGATTGATAATAAGTTATCGGTAAAACATACTGCAGAGCAAGATGAGCATCTATTCACGTTTCAATCGGGTTGGCACTACAAAGGTGAAGGCGAGAGACAGTCACTACTTCTGAGTATCGAAAAAAGCTCAGCAGAAGAAAAACACGTTTGGCATGATGAGCATCCGATGGTTGCCGTGAGTTTTGACGAAATGGCAGCACTGCTCGCACCTTATTTCGAGGTGTATCAATTCGAGCACGATTACGAAAAGATTTTGCCGTTAAGTGAAAAATCTGGCAACGCGATTTTCACTTGTGTGAAGATTTAACGTTTTCCAGATCAACGAGTACAACTAACCGCTCTAACAATTACAACGAGATATTATCTATCTCGTTGTAACACTAATTCAATCGCACTCATCGTAATAATCCTAAACCTCAATAGCCAATATATGTCAGGTTAGCACTAACAATAAATCTACATTAGCTAACAATCATTTACTATTTGTAAACGTCTATATGGTTATGTGG
>NZ_WEKT01000085.1:0-12907 GCF_009874545.1 Vibrio eleionomae
GATATTAACAGTTTAATATACAACCCTTGGCTCTGGCATCTTCTGAATTAATTATAATTTCGTTATTTAATAGTTACTTATAAAATTTCGTTTAATTTCATGTGTTTATTCATTCTTTTTTCGTTGTGCCTCCCCAGCTTTTTTGTTGATAGATTTGAATTTTAGACACTCTTGGAAAAAAGTAAAAATATAAATGTTAGTAAATTTTTCTTGCGACTCTAACACTTTGCTCTATTTTAAACTACGGGTCAACATCATAATATATATTTGTTCTGCTTATGATTTGGTTTAATAGGTTCTATTTTATGGTTTGGTATGCAATAAATAATAGTAATAAAATGCGCACTGTCTCAAATGTGAGATAAATGCAATAAATGTTACTTGAATAGTTAAATTATGAAAAATAAATAAATAATGAACTGTAAATAACTAAGGATTAGTTATAAATTATAATCGCCTCGATTTAACTTGATTAGAATAATTTGATCTATCTTATTGAAGTTAAAACTTGTAACAAAGGAAATTTCGTTATACATACGGTGGATGTAACCATGAAAGGAATTGGTAAATTTATATTTAGGTTCTCTCGTTTAATTGCAATTAGTTGTTCTGTATTTATTGTTGCCTGTTCAAGTTCTCTTCCTGGCTTGCCAACAGCGACTGTACATCCATCTCTCACTAAGAATATTAATGACTATTCGTATCTGATTGGCCCCGGAGATTCACTTAACGTTTTTGTATGGGGCAACGCTGAAGTTTCTGGCACTTATAAAGTGCGGCCTGATGGAATGATTACTACTTCATTGGTTGAAGATATCCATGCGTCAGGTAAAACACCAACTCAGCTGGCTCGTGAGATTGAAGCAAAATTGGCAAATTACATCCGACAACCGATCGTTTCGGTCATCGTTGATGGGTTTGTTGGTCCTTTTAGTGAGCAAGTTCGCGTTATTGGGGAAGCCTCACAACCTAAAGCCATTAGTTACACCAAGAATATGACGCTACTTGATGCCATGATTCAAGTCGGGGGATTAACTGAATATGCAAACGGTAATCATGCAAGCCTGATTCGAGTCGTTAACGGTAAGCAAAAACAGTATGGATTGAAGATAGATGATTTATTGGAAGATGGAAATATCAAAGCTAACGTCGATTTATTGCCTGGGGACATCATCATTATCCCTGAGTCATGGTTTTAATCGGTCGGGGGAAATAGATAATGCATGATATGTTTGAAGAGATCCTCCAATACTTGCGCGGTGTTTGGCTTAAAAAGCGTTATATCGTCATCATTAGCTGGTTGGTCTGTATTTGTGGTTGGATGTTTGTTGCCACAATGCCTGATCAGTATACCTCTGAAGCGCGAGTTTATGCTGATACTCGATCAATATTAAAACCGTTGTTACGAGGCTTGGCTGTCGAGGTCGATCCATCTAAAGAGTTACATTTGATGGTAAAAACTTTACTGAGTCGTTCAAACTTGGAAACGATTGCCCGTAACGTTGATGCCAATGTGCGAGCCAAAAATAGTGAAGAATATGAAGCAATTATAAAAAACCTAGAAGATAACATTGTAATTCGTTCTGGTGGTCGAGAAAACTTATACACGATTAGTTATAGCGGTACTAATGCGGTTTATACGAAAAATGTCGTGCAAGCCGCACTCAATGTATTTGTTGAAAATACGTTATCTGAACAGCGTTTGGATACGGATAATGCAAGTCAAATTATTGCGACGCAAATTTCTGAGTATGAATCTCGTTTGAAGAGCGATGAGTCCAAATTGGCGGAGTTTAAACGCCAATATCAAGGATTTTTGCCTGGTAGTGACTCTGGTTACTATTCTCAGTTGGAAAAAAACAAAGCGGCATTGGAAGATGCTCAATTAGCACTTAATGAGGCAACCACGAAGTTTAAGTCTATTTCTTCTCAAATGAGGAAAGAGGAAGCGAACGCTCATAATGAAATCTTGCGTGGTAAAACAGATTACGATGATCGGATTAATGCACTGCAACAACGACTCGATGATCTCCTGTTCAGGTATACCGATAAACATCCCGATGTGATTGAAACTCGTAATCAGTTGGCAGATTTGCAGAAATTGAAAGAGAAACAGCTGCAGTCTTATACTGTTGAAGATGCGTTGGAAAACGACCCTGTTTACCAAGACCTGAAGCGTAATTATAGCGAAACAGAAAATGATGTTGCGTCATTGAAAGTACGTGTCGATAACTATCAAAACAAAATAGCTGAATTACAGAAAGACCTTGATAAGGTTCCTGGTGTTGAGGCCCAACTGACGTCGTTAACTCGTAATTACAACATCACTAAAGAAAAATATGAACAATTACTCTCGCGTAAAGAGAGTGCTCGTATTTCACAAAGTGTGGGTAATTCTGCCGATGACATTAAATTTAGAATTATCGATCCACCGCGTGTTCCGGATAAACCTTCTGGTCCAATACGCCCTCTGTGGTTTACAGGGGTACTCTTTGTTGGCTTGGGGGCTGGTGTCTGTCTTTCATTGTTAATTAGCCAAATTTCTCCAGTGGTATCGTCAACAAATCAACTATTGCAACTCACGGGTTTTAATACATATGGGGTTGTATCTGCGACTGGCATTTCCGGTATCTCGATATGGGAAAAGCGGAAAACGAAGTTGTTCATTTTATCTAATGTTCTATTGATATTGCTTTTTGCTGTCATTGTCGCAATTAGTGTTGTTCCTTCTGCTCAAGATGTCTTGGTTTAAAAAGGGAGAATCCAGTGAGTACAATTGAAAAAGCGATGGGTGAATTAAATCATTCACCAACCCCTAAAGAGACGTCTGTTACTCAAGAGTCCCATAGTCATACACAGCAAGCTCCTGTCGAGCCTAGGATTGGGAACATTAAGCCTAAGAGGGAGCCGTTTAAAGACAGTAGTCGAATTATTCCAATTAATAATTCGCTATTAGAAAGCCTTGGTATGATTAATAACGGCAATAATGAATCAGAGCGACAAATCAAAGATGAATTTCGGCTGATTAAACATAAGTTGTTGAAAAAGGCCTTTTCCGCGGAGGAAGAGCACAAACCTAATGCGAATAATCGCAACTTAATCATGGTATCAAGTGCAAATAGTAATGAAGGGAAAACTTTTGTTTCTATAAACTTAGCATTAAGTATTGCATCAGAAAGAGATAAAACCATCTTATTGATTGATGCTGATGTGCTGAGCCCAAGTATTGGTGAAACGCTTGGATTTGGTAATGAAATGCCAGGATTAACCGATTACTTGTTAGGTAATGTAGGGGATTTGAGCGATATTATTTATCCTACAACAGTACCTGATTTTCGCGTGATGCCTGCGGGCAGTTCAAACAATATGAGTTATGAACTCTTGTCGAGTGGCAAAATGGCCGCATTAATGGAAGAAATTTCCAATCGCTATAGTGACCGAATTATTTTGCTTGATTGCCCACCGCTTCTTGGTGTTGTGGAGACGGTGACTTTGTCCAATTTAGTCGGGCAAGCGGTCGTTGTTGTTGAACAAAACAAAACGAAACTCGATGATGTTAAACAAGCTGTTTCGTTACTCAATAGTGAGATTGATACAGGGTTCGTCATTAATAAAGCAGTGCATAAAGCAGGGCATGGGTATGGATATGGCTATGGATATGGCTACGGCTCGAAGGATAGCAAAAAATAGCATTTACTCGCTCGGCTTTCTTCTCTTCATTATTAAGAACAGTGTTGCTGCTGACGTTATTGTGACTCCAAGTATTGAGACCAAACTGGAATATACCGATAACGTAAAATCAGTTGCAACGAACGAGCAGAGTAGCGCTATTACCTATTTGATAGGTGGTTTGGCCATTGATGCCAAGGGAAATGATGGCAATTTATCTTTGGACTACCAGTTGCAGCAATTACTGTATTCCTATGATAGTAGTGAAAATGAGTTGTTTAACAAACTGAAATTTGAGGCCAATAAAGGACTTTTTGCCACAACAAATCTTCGGGGTAACCTCTCGGCTGCTATTTCTAATTTGTCACGTAACATCGAAAGTAACGCTGATGATGATGTGAGCAACGGGAACACCATTGAAACTCGTACTGCCGGTGGCGGGCTCTCTTATCAAAGCAATCCTGCGGGGCTATTTGATTTTTACGGCAGTGTTGATGCCACCATTACCAATAACCAAGATGGTATCGGAGATAATCACTCGTTTACGAGCAAGGTCGATTTTGAACAGGGTAAAGATGCAAAAAATGTTTTTTGGTCGAGTATTGATCGCTATGAATTAACACAAGGTACAAGCACAGATAATGATACTAAGTCGACTGAATCTGAAAATGAAATAGGCTGGCGAACAGAGAGTGGTCTTAGTCCACTCATTCATTCCTACTATGAAGATTATGAAGGTCAATCTAGTAGTGATAGTGAAGATTCCGCCAGTATTGGTCCTGGAGTTCGCTACTATGTTGAGCATGGCTCTTATATTGAAGTCGGCTATGATTTTACATTGAAATCAGACGATTCTAACTCTTGGCGTGCCAAAGCGCATTGGACCCCTTCTCCTAGGACGGCATTGGATCTTGATTATAAGCAACGTTTTTACGGTGATGCTTATTCTTTATCGTTTACTCACACTCAGCGTCGTTTAACTAATACCATCAGTTATACGGAGTCTGTCTCCAATTACAATCGTAGTTTATATATAGAGGGTAATAAGATAGATCAGTTGTCGTTGACGAAAACCCTGAGTTGGGAAAGCCAACTGGTATTTAAACGTTCAACAGCAAACTTAAAAATAACGTCTGATAAAAAACAATCGATGAGTAATGTTTCAAGTGATACCGATGTTGAAACCTATGGCGTAGAACTTTCACTTGATCACAACTTAACACGACACACCATACTTTCTCCTGGGTTCTTGTGGAAATACTATAAATTTTATAATGAGGATGCGATCTCTCAAGAAGACTACTATCGCAAATGGGATCTAGAGTTAAGTCATAAATTAACTCGTGAGCTCTCGTTGACCTTCGATGTGTCACATGAAGATCGTTCGTCTACGCTGAACAGCGCGGCTTACAAGGAAAATAGAGTCAGTATTAATGTAAGGAAAGAGTTTTAATATGTATGAATCGCACTTTGGTTTGTCAGGAAAGCCCTTTAAGTTGAGTCCCGATCCACATTTTTTTTATGGAAGCCCTCATCATAGTAAAGCTATTTCGTATCTGAGGTATGGGTTGGAATCTGGTGAAGGTTTTATTGTGATCACTGGCCCTGTTGGTACGGGGAAAACAACGATCGCGCGTAGTTTGCTTAGCTCACTCGATGAATCGATAACTGCCATTCAACTCGTTACAACTCATCTTACTCCCGATGCATTAATTAATATGATTGCCTCTAATTTTGGCTTGCAGGTTGAAGGGTTAGGTAAATCGGAAACGTTGAAACGTCTTGAAGGATTCTTAAACAACCTCAACCGACAGGGGAAGCGGGCACTTTTGGTTATTGATGAAGCTCAGAACCTGCCTTCAGAGACGATTGAAGAGTTGCGAATGCTATCCAATTTTCAAGTCAATGATAAACCGTTGATTCAAAGTTTTTTGCTCGGCCAAGAAGAATTAAAGCCCATTATTGAACTGCCTGAAATGGAACAATTCAGGCAGAGAATTATCGCGTCTTGTCATTTAGAAACCTTCAACATTGAACAGACCCGCGAATACATTTTGCATCGACTAAAGGTGGTTGGTTGGGATAATAACCCTCGTCTAGATGACAAGATTTTTGCGTTGATTAGCCAATACACGGGTGGCGTCGCGAGAAAAATTAATATTTTTATGGATCGTTTGTTCCTATATGCCTTTATGGAAAATATCCAGACGATAGATGAGCAAGCGGTAAGAAGTGTGATTGATGAAATGGGAGGTGAATTATCTGGCGGTTTACAATCGACGAGTCATACTCGCGCTCCCGTAAATGCCAATACGGTTTCCTCCATGCATTATGACCACGCTGCATCAGTTGATTCTGTGGAGCTAGATAATCTTTGTCAGATATTGGCAGAAGTTAATCATATATTAGATGATGTGGTGTCGAGAAAAACACTGACTATTAAGCACTTAGATCGTTTGATTCGTGAAAAACGCAAGTTGTTATCAAATAGAAATGAACCATCAGAAAGCAATCGCCTTGTTGAAAAACGTTGGCTACAGCAATTAATTAAAGAGCGTGAATTGTAAGGTGAGCCCTTGTATGAGAAAAGGCCATGAATAAAAGCGTTCTAGTGGTTTGTACGGGGAATTTATGCCGATCACCCTACGCTGAATATCGGCTAAGAGAATTATGTCCTGACCTCGCAATTACGTCTGCTGGATTACAAGTCACTGAGCATCATCTTGAAGGGAAAAAGGCAGACAAAGTTGCGATTCAGGTTGCAAAAGAGATGGGGATCGATCTTTCTCAGCACAAAGCTATGCAGCTTAATGAGGCGTTAGTTGATGCTTATGATGTTATTTTGGTGATGGAGAGAGAGCAACAAGAGTTGTTTTGCGAATTGTTTCCCTACGCGAACTATAAGGTGTATTTGTTTGGTTTATGGAATGGTGGTGTGAACATAGACGACCCCTTTAACAAAGGGCAACTTGCTTTTCGTTTAGCGTTTAACATGATCGATAATGCTGTGAAGTCATGGTCAAACAAGTTGATGCAATAAAGGCTCAAACGAATTTGAGCCTTTATAGTTATACCCAAGTAACCTCAAGATGCTGTTTCAGCGAGAATGTATTCGCTCTTAGGCAAGGCACTGATTTGAAGACATAGTCATTCTACGTAGAAAATCAGCAACACAGCCTAGGAGCGAATACAACTCGCCCTTTGGGAGTTCATCAACAAACCTATTTCTGCGCTCAATCACGTTGAAAGGGAATAACCCTTCCTGCCGTGATTGAGCTTGACCTAGGCTCGTTGATGAAACTCTGAATCCTGCATCTTGAGGTCATTTGGGTATAGAAACTACATTGCATATCTAATCGAGAAAGATGAGCGAATACGGCGTCTATTACTGACAAGAAGTAGTGCAGCTACAAGGAAAATCAACAGTGTTGATGGTTCGGGAACAGGTGTTTGACTTGCGATATAGTCACTTGCGGTTGCCACCGCATAAGAGACAGTTTCTTGTAAACTGCTTGTCTCATTATATTCTTCGACAACATCGGTCAGCCATGATTGTGCAAGGGCTTGCAAATAACTACTACTCGAGATAGAGGCATAGGTAATCTCATTTTTGATAACATCATCGAGCCCATCATCGTATGAAATACCTAATATGGATAATAGCTCTGTCACTGCACTTTTCACCAAATTAAATTGCTCTACATCGTAACTGCCACCCGACCAAGTATACCTAGATTCTAGCAATGATATTCCAGAGCTAATAAGTTCTGATATATCACTAGTATCTGTTAATAAGTAACTGTAATCATTCTGTTGTACTAGCGTTAATGTATCATCAACACTCTTACCGATGATACTTTCCCAATCTAACCACTCCAGGCCTTTGCTAACAACTAATTCGGTAGTACTACTAAGGTTAATTGTTGCTGCTGATGCAGTCTGAGAAAGTAAAAGTAAAAAAGTGACTAAGCAGCACTGATAAAGTTTTCTTTTCATTTGTGTCAATCCCTAGGTAATGATTAATTATCTCAATAGTTTATTATTTACTCCTTCCAATACTACATTAAGCATATAACGATCCATTCCGTAACATATTGTTTAATATGGTGTTTTTTATCTGTTTAATTTATAAGATTTTTTTCTTGAACAGACTTGTAAATATCTTTGACACATATGGAAATTTAATATGGAACCAGTTTCTCTAAATTTAATTTAAATTATTTAAAATCAAATAGTTACAATTTTTGTAGTGTGTAAAATTATCTGACAGATAAGAAAGTACAACTATCTGTTCAATAGGCATAATGCTTGGTATGACTTGGATTGCACATATGAACGAGTATTGTAAAGTCAGAAAAGGAATGTCTGGTAACGCTAGAAACGCCGCCAATAATCTTAAGCAAACCTTAAGAAAAGAACGTTAGTGTACGAACTTGTAAGCTGTTAAATGAGTAGCAACTTACCCAGTTGCACGCGGGGAGGCGTTCTTCTGGGCATTTTGATTATACTGTTCAGACCCAAATCGTGAATCGATTTGGGTTTTTTTTATTCTTAATTTTGGTTGAGGCGTTCGGGCAATCTTTGCTGTACAAATTCCAGAAATAGCGTGACTTTTTTGGATCTATTTACAGAGTCGGAAGAGAGCAGGGCGACGATGTCGGCTTCTTCTAGTTCATAGTCTGGTAAAACGTGCACGAGCGATCCACTAGCGAGTTCTTGCTTTACATCCCATGATGAGCGCTGAATAAGGCCTTGCCCGTCAAGGCACCAGTTTTTAGTAATTCGACTGACATTGCTTGCTAATACGGGGTCGATACGTACAGTGGCGGTTTCCTGAGTCGCTTTATGAGTAAAACGCCACATGGTGGCGTCTTCATCATTTTCCCGGAGTGCAATACAGCGATGGTGCTGAAGATCATTCGGGTGTTCTAGTTTTGCGCAAGAACGAAGATAATCAGGCGAGGCTAATAGCATCCTCCGGTTCTTCGCTAATACCGTTCTTTTCAGAGACGAATCGGGTAGGTAGCCAATATAGAACATGATGTCAGGGCTATTATGTAGCGACCATTTAGGAATATCAGACAGATTCAATTCAATGGTGACGTTGGGATACAAATTTTGAAATTCTGCTGCTAGAGGACCTATATGCTTTTCGCCAAAACCGAGGGATGAGACCAGTTTCAGCTGACCAGAGATGGCCAATTTACTGTCGGAAATATCTTCTGTAAGTTGCTGCAACTCTTGAAGGAGGTGTTGTCCGTGGAGGGCAAGGCGCTGTCCTGCATCGGTAAGGGAAGTGGTTCGTGCATTTCGCTCAACCAACTTTACGCCCAATTTGACTTCAATATTTTGTAAACGTTGTGACACGCTAGGCGGTGTGACATTCAGTTTACGCGCCGCAGCGGCCAGAGAGCGACTACCTGCGATAATCGTAAAAAACTCTAAATCTTGTGAATTTATCATTAGGTTTGAACTTAATATTGAAGTTAGTTTTAGTAAATTTAACTTTATACAGCGCAATGTTACAACTCTCTTTATGGAAAGATGAGAGGTTTAAACATCATGATGCACGATTGGTTTGTCAGTGGCGTGAATGAGATGCTGTTATTGTTCGTTATCGCTGTGGTTGCCGCGGTGGTTGATGCCATTGCTGGTGGGGGGGGGGTTAATTACGGTTCCAAGTTTAATGATGGCTGGGCTGCCTCCGGTCACAGTGTTAGGTACTAACCGTTTTCAAGCGGTTATTGGTGAGTTAACCACGTCTTTTATGTATTTGCGTAGTGGGCAGTTGACTTGGCAACAGTTAAAACTCGGGTTGCTGTTTACAGTAATAGGTAGTGTGTTCGGTTCTATGATGGTGAGTATGCTCGACAAGCATACCTTAGAGATATTGTTACCGGTACTGATGGTGGCGATAACACTTTATTCTATGACATCCAGTAAGCTTAAAGCGACATCAAGCTCTGCCGCCAAAGTAGCAACCGTGCCCTTTATGGTTTTAGCAGGGCTGATATTGGGGTTCTACAACGGATTTTTTGGACCGGGTACCGGATCGTTGTGGATGTTATCGTTGGTCATTTTCTTAGGTTATACCATTAAGCAGGCCACAATGGTCACTAAGCCTCTTAACTTAATGGGGAATGTCGTATCTTTAGGATTGTTTGTTTATATCGGGCAGGTTGATTATCGCTTGGGGTTGGTGATGGGCATTGGGCAGGTTGTCGGTTCGGTGTTAGGCAGTCAATTGGTTCTTCATCATGGGCCCCGATTCATTCGTCCGGTGTTTATCTGTGTCACACTGCTTATGACCAGTAAACTGTTATGGGAGCATTTACCAGCGGGTTGGTCGGTATAAACGCATTAAATAACCAAAGCGGCCTAATGCCGCCTTGGCTCTACGATATTAGATCGCTTTGACTTGGCCACCATCAGCCAGCATGGTTTGGCCGGTGATGTAAGTATTGGCTTCTGAACACAAAAATGCGGCGAGTTTGCCGTATTCTGCTGGATCGCCATAACGTCCCAGTGGAATATTTTTCAGATGAGCGGCTTGCATTTCTTCAATGGTTTTCCCGGTTTTCTCAGCACGGAATTGATCCAAAACATCAATGCGTTCGGTGCGAATTCGGCCTGGGCCAATTACATTAACCAAGATGTTGTCCTTACCTAATTCTTGTGAAAGGCTTTTGGCTAGGCCAACAACGCCACAACGGAAGGTATTGGAAAGAATCAGATTGTCGAGTGCGGTTTTCACCGAAGATGACGTTGAACATACAATACGACCAACCCCAGCTTTACGCATATAAGGCAATACTTCTCGAATGGCACGAATGTATGATAGTAACGTTAAGTCGTAGGCTTGTTGCCAGATGTCATCGTCGAACGCATCAAAGTTGCCCGCTTTTGGACCGCCGCTGTTGTTGACTAAAGCGTAGATGTTGCCAAACTTTTCTGCTGCCACTGCGACGACTCGCTTGATGTCTTCCGCTTTAGTCATATCGCCGACAATGTACGAAGGTCGATTGCCTGTTTCCGCTTCAATTTCTTGTTGCGCAGCAATCAATTTTTCTTCATTAGAGCTAAATAACATGACTTGAGCTTGCTCACGAGCGAATTCACACGCGATACCTTTCCCTAATCCGGCGCTTGAAGCCAAAACAATAACGCCTTTCCCCTTTAATCCTAAATCCATAATAATCCCTTGTTTACGATATCGTTATCTCTGAACTATGCAGAGATAGAAAGTGATTCCAATGCCTTAGCGATGCGCGATACGGCGCGTTTTAAGTTGTGCAGTGAGTTGGCGTAAGACATTCTGATGCACCCTTCGCCACATTGACCAAACGCAGATCCTGGAACAACGGCAACTTCAGCTTCTTCAAGCAAATAGGTCGCAAATTGTTCTGATGTCATACCAAAACTTGAAATATCGGCAAAGAGATAGAAAGCGCCCTGTGGGCGTACAATATTAATCCCCTTAATAGTGCCTAGCGCTTCAATCAAATAATCTCTACGTTCGTTAAATTCAGCCACCATCTTATCGGCACAAGCTTGTGAACTGGTTAGCGCAGCAGCAGCTCCAAATTGTGCAAATGTGTTTGCGCAAGCGATGGTGTTTTGGTGAACTTTCAACATAACATCGGTCATTAATTTTGGCGCTGCGGTATAACCGATTCTCCAACCGGTCATAGAGTATATTTTCGACATGCCATTGACGACGATAGTGCGATCATGCATGTCTGGCAGTGTTGCGATGCTAAGGTGATGACAATGATCGTAGATGATGCGTTCGTAAATTTCGTCAGACAGTACAAACAGATCATGGCGTCGAACGAGGGCTGCTATCTCAGAAAGGATTTGTCGATCGTAGACAACACCGGTTGGGTTATGTGGGCTATTAATCACGATCATTTTGGTCTTGTCGGTTACCCGTTTTTCAATGTCTTCGATACGAGGAATAAAGCCATTTTTGAATGTGGTCGGGTAGGGGACTGGTTTGGCACCAGCCATTGTGGCACAAGGATAGTAAGCCACCCAGCTTGGATCGGGAATCAGCACTTCATCGCCAGGGTTGAGTGTCGCCATCATAGCGATAAAAACCGCTTCATTTGCCCCCGCAGTAACAATAATATCACTGCTAGAATAGTGCAGTTGATTGTCGCGCTCTAGTTTTTCTGCAATCGCCTCTTTTAGAGCATTGATACCTGCGTTAGAGCTGTAATGAACTTCCCCGCTATTTAGAGCGGCAATCGCATGATCTTTGATATGTTGCGGAGTATCGAAATCGGGGCGACCAATTTCCAGTCGAACCACATCACGTCCATCCTTTTCCATTTGGTTGACTTTTTCGAGTATTTTTCGGATCCCTGAAAACGGGATGTCACTCATTCTATCTGCAATATTCATGACTCATCATCCTTTGAATCAATAAGTTAGACTAGTTACGCCCAAGTCACCGTAATGTTGCACATGGCAGTCATTTGGGCGTGATAAACATAGCGAGTTATAACGATTTTATTCCCTTAAGTATGTGCTGCTCGAAACACGTCGCGGCGGCTTTGGCGTTACCTTCCGCAATATGATTAATTAACGCTAAGTGCTCTTGATTCGATAACTTCAAACCAATGGGATTACTCATCTCTTTGTGCAGAAAAAGCGATAATTTTTTCTGCAATATCTTATTAAACTGTATTAACGGCGCACATTTTGTTGCTTCAAAAAGTACATCATGGAGCTGCTTATTGAGCACAAAATATTGCTCTATTTCCATCCGTTCGAGTGCGCTTACCATGCGGCTGTGTAACTGACGTAAGGTTTGAAGATCATCGAGTGAAATTCTTTCTGCTAAAAGTTGACCCGCTAAGTAAGCTAAATTGGCTCTCACTCGATAGCCATCGTGAGCTTCGCTAGTGTCATATTCGACCACGAAATAACCTTTGTTCGGTTTTTTCTCTAAGATGCCTTCAATACAAAGTATATTTAGCGATTCTCTTACTTTGTGCCTGCTAAGCTGAAACGCTTCTGTCAGTTCTCTTTCGTTAACGCTGTGGCCGAAGTTCCATTCTCCTCTGGATACTTTATTTGCGATCCATTCGCCAATATCACTTTCGTTTTCATGGTTTGGCACGTAGCGCTATCCTTTCTATATCTAATTAAAATTGTCGACAATTACAAAGATTAACATCATTTTCGCTCCTCACGTTGTAACCATTAAAGTCTGACAATTCAAGCCTATATT
>NZ_WEKT01000086.1:0-12655 GCF_009874545.1 Vibrio eleionomae
TACTTTATCTATATCATTTTAAATGATAAAACACTCATGAAATAGATGTAAAAGTATCTCATAAATGAGAATTTGTTTTTGCGGTGCATTATTTCTTATTTTTATTCTATGAATTGAGATAAATAAAAATTATTCTGTCATTCGTTGCTTGGATATATTAATGACATTGCTATGACTTTCATTATTATCAATAGTAACAGTTAGGTACATTGAGTTAGTGCCAATTTAATATAAATAATGGTTAGCTATGGATAGGCTTTTTGGCAGTTTCTCATTTTAACTTGCACTCTGCTAAGCCATGAAGAACTCTACGCTAAACCACCAGTAGATAAATGATATATAAGGTTATTGAGACTCAGTTTGTCTAAGGAATTTTTACCTTGTACACCTTAAATAATCAATTATAAATATTTACTTTCTAAGGATATAACAATGTTAATGAATTTAAGCTGTAAAACATATTCTAAAGTCGTTTCTTTTTTTTCTGATAAGCGTGGTGTAACTGCAATTGAATACGCTATTATTGGTGTGGCTATGTCTGCGATTATCTTAACGGTTTTTAATGGTGATTTGGGTGATGCTCTATCTGGCGCTATTGAAAAAATCACTACAAATATTTCGTCAGTTAATACCTATACTAGTTCAACAAATTAATATCAAATTGAGTTTTAGTTATAGTCAAGGGCTTTTAATCATTTTATTAGCCCTAGTTTTAATTAGAGTAATATGTTCTGATATCCTACGTCGTGAAATTGGAACATATGACTTGATTTTTATTCTCATATTAGTCGTGGTGGCTGATTGGTTAAATATAAATCAGTTGGTATATTTGTCGGCTCTGAAAGTGTTTAGCTGTGGAATTATTGTGTGGTTATTGGGCATCTGTGGTGCTGGTGACATCAAATTATTAACCATTTTAAGTTTAGGTGTGAGCCAGCAATGGCTGCTGTTATGCGTTGTTATCATGTTGTTTTTGGGAGGTGTTACTGCCGGTGGGTTACTCCTTTATAGCAAATGTAGTGGCCGTAAAGAAATAGTTAACCGCGGTGTACCATATGCGATACCTATCGTTTTAAGCTTTGGGTTCGGAATTATATTAACCTTTTTATCAAAATAAATTATCTCACTGTTCTCATCGTTTTGGTGTTCTATGAATATAAAATTAGTCAGTGTCTTTGCGGTAATAGCCATTGGTGTTGGTGTATATGGTGTAATTGGGCAAAAACAGCCTCAGCCTCACCCTGAAACCCAAGTTAAAGAAGAGAAAAAACTGACTGTTTATTTAACTAAATCAGATTTAAAGAAAGGACATGTTTTGACACGTTCTGATGTCTATTTAGAAAAATGGCCTGAATCTAAAGCAAATAAATATGGATTGGATGATAACTTGGTCGTTAATTTTTCAGGCCGGCCGCTAGTTCGTCGAGATATTAATTCGGATAAGTTACTGTATCGTGATTCGCTAATATATCAGCAAGATCCAGAATATGTAGACTTTGTCGTTAAGCCTGGGTTGATTCCATTTCCAATAGAAACAAATTCAGACGCTATCGTTGGCGGTGTTATTCATGCGAATTCAAAAGTTGACATTTTAGCTTTGGCGTCAACTAGTCAAAATTTGGCCAATGATCACTCGGTAAATACTTATAAAGGGGTTTCATTAACGCCAGTGTTAATGAACATCAAGGTACTGAAATTGACGACAGAGAAAGTGAAAAATAAAGACCAACGGGTCAATCACGAAAAAACGGCGTTGATTCTAGAGCTTACACCTAAAGAGGTGGCAACACTGACCATTGCTAAAAGAATTGCACAGATTGAAGTACATCTTGCAGTTAAAAATGCGACCGCCAAACAACTATCAGCCAATGCTGGTGATGTTTTGGAATCATACCATGCTGTAACGGAATTTCGTGCTGCGAGTGCGATTGTAAAATAGGACTTCAGGGATGACCATTCGTATATCTCATTCACGTATTGGCCTTAAATGCGGCGTATTTACATCGCTTTGGATAATGCTTTTATATCTGAATAGTGCACTGGCTGCCAATCTTATTAACATTGCCGATGGTGAAGCAACGGCAATCAAAACTAAACAAGAAATCAGTTCGGTGTTTATAGCCAATCCTACGGTTGCCGATTACCAAGTGATTGGTAAACGGAAGGTGGTAGTGTTCGGCAAAAAAGTCGGCAATACATCTCTCATCATTTTTGACGGTGAAGGTAACGATTTAATAGCAAAAACAATTGTGGTGAACCACAGTTTACTGCTGATCAAGCAGCAAGTGGCACTTCGCTATCCTCATCTAGATATTTCTATTTACAATCTTGGTCAACAAGTTGTCTTGAGTGGAACGGTTTCTTCGGAAGAAGAAAAGCAAGGCATTGCCACTTTAGTTGGCGAGTTGATGGAGAAAAGTGCAACCAAACAAACCGTATCAGTGTCGAGTTCTTCTAGTTCATCTTCTAATTCTTCGTCATCTTCTAACTCTTCTACTGGTGGGGATTTAACATTAGATACCGGTGCGACTTACCAAGGTATTGTTAATAATTTGGAGGTAGCAGTAACGAAGCAGGTTAATGTGAAAGTAACAGTCGCCGAGGTATCACAATCATTTGCCGAGAACTTAGGCATTCAAATGTACTCAGATGGAAATAGCCAAGGCATTTTTGTCAACTCCTTAACCAAATTCAGCGCAAGTGATATTGTTTCTGTGATTAATGCTGTAGCCGATAACACAATTGGTCAGGTTCTTGCAGAGCCCAATATCTCTGTTATATCAGGGAAAAGTGCAAGTTTTTTAGTGGGGGGCGAACTTCCCGTCGTAACTGTGATTGATAGCAGTACGAGTGTTTCGTATAAAGAGTATGGCATTCGTTTAAATCTAGCTGCGAATGTACTTAGAGATAACAAGATCGAGTTAGCGATTAGCCCAGAAGTCAGTTCTCTTGATACCCAGTATGAAAATGAAACATACGACTTGCCCGCTTTAAAAACGCGTAAAGCTCAAACAACAGTTGAACTGGGCGACGGCCAAAGTTTTGTTCTCGGTGGGCTGTTAAGTAATGAAGAGACCGAGTCACTCTCAAAAATTCCTTATATCGGTGATATTCCTATTTTAGGTGCTCTTTTCCGTTATACCGAAACTGAACGTAAAAAAACAGAGCTGGTTATTGTAGCTACGGTAAGTTTGGTTAAGCCAATTGAAAGTGATCAGGTAAAACTACCGAGTTTTGAGCGGACAACAAATCTACAGCGTTTCTTTGCATTAGATAAAAATACAGCGTCTTCATATCCTGCGCGTCAGTGGCTAGCTAACGGAGGTTTTATTCAATGAAAATCGCTAGATGGAATCTAATTATGGCTGGTGTGATATTGTCTTCATTGCTTATGGGGTGCAGTCATGTTCACGATCGAGTCGGGACTAAAGTGACCTTATATCCAGTTACGTCAACTTTGAAACTCGATGTGACGAATTATCGTTCTGCTCAGGTGTCAATCGACCATTTTATTGCACACCACAATAAGTTGGTAGTGACGCAAATGGTTGAACTTAAATATAGAGGAAAAGCGGGATTGCGTTTGGCTGACTATACACGTAATGCCTTACTAAAGTTGGGAGTAGCTAAGGAGCATGTCCATTTACTAGCCTCAGATATGGCTTCTGATTCGTTTCTTATATTACTTACTGATTATAAAGTGAAAACCAGCCAATGCCACTATGCTAATTATCATTCATTAAGCCAGTTTACTGATGACCATGGTTGTAGTGTTGAAAGTAACCGCTGGTTATCTATGACTAATCCAGAACGTTCGGCGTCTATTTCAATGGATACTCAATAACCATGTTCGATTTAGTTGATATTTTAAAGTCTGGACAAGCTAGCAGTCACATTGAGCCAGAAAAAATTACGACAGTTCTTTTTCATCAGACACAAGAATGCCAGGGACTTGTTCTTGAATCCTATCGCTTTGAAGGCATTACTGAGCCTGTTATCGCGCCTAATAAAGATGAAAACATTTCTGAGCACGTGCGCTTACAAAATGTTGAAATTGTTTTGATAGAGTTAAACAACAGTAATAACGTAACGGATGATGCTAAGCGTATTAGTCACTTACTACCGAGTCATGCATCTGTGATCGTCATTGGTAGTGAAGATGCGATATCTACAATTCGTAACTTAAAAGAAATGGGGTTTTATTATCTTTTTTGGCCCATTACTAAGCAGGAATTGATCGATTTTGTACGTAGTGTGCATGATAACCGCGAACGAAATCGCGGGCCAGGTCAAAAACGACGAGCGAAACGCGTAACGGTTATTGGCGCTAAAGGGGGAGTCGGCGCAACAGCCATTACTGCAGAACTTTCTTATCTACTTTCAAATGTTAAACATTCATCTTGTATTGTCGTCGACCATAATTATAACAGCGGTAATCTTGACATCATGCTTGGGGTACAAAAGTTTGAAAAGCGCCGTATTCAAAGAGGCTCTTTTACTGATTCCCTAGATTTGGCTAGTGCAAAAAGTTTATTACATAAACAAAATGACATGTTGTCTTTACTTGGTTTAACTGCGCCCGACCTGACTCAAGGTGAGGTTTCTGAGTATCACCGCTCTGTTATCGATATCATGTCCGCTGAATGTAACTTCATTATTGAGGATATGTCTGCATCTTCGGGGCAAGTCTATGAAGTTAACCACTCTTGGCTAGAAAGTGATTGTATTTTATTAGTCAGCACACCAACGGTGTCATCACTGAGAGATGCTGGTCGAATTAAGCAAATTATCGATAACGTTCCTCCTTCTCAGAGGCCACGTTTGCTCATCGTCGTTAACAACACTATGCCAGAAAAATTTGCTAGTGTGTCGTTGGCCGAGATTGAGACGTTTCTACATCAAAAAGCGGATCTGGTTATCCCGTTTATCGGTGATTTCGGTAACGTTATTTTAGACGGTAAGCGTTTAGCCAATATCAATAATAAATCAGCTAATTCTGTAAAATCCTTAGCCTCTTTAGTGATTGGTGAAAGCACAGAAAAAACTCACTCATTGTTTAAGAAATTATTGAGTAAGGTGAAGTAAATGCTTGGAACAAAGAATCTGTATGTTTCGTTACGTAAAAAAATCTTCGACGCATTAGATCCCACCGCTATTACTGATATCAGTCGTCAGCAACTTTCAACTCAATTAGAAAGTGCTGTTGACTTACTCATCGAAAATGAAAATGCGGCTGTTTCATCTACAGTTCGTAAAGAATTTGTGGAAAGTCTGACTGATGAGCTCATTGGATTAGGACCACTGCAACGCTTAATGGATGACGAATCGATCACGGATATCATGGTTAATGGTCCTGATTCTGTCTACATCGAGCGACATGGTTTGATGGAATTAGCCCCGATCAATTTTATTGATGAAGCGCAGTTGTTAGCTATTGCAAAGAGAATAGCTAATCGGGTCGGTCGCCGAGTCGATGAGTCCTCACCAACCTGTGATGCACGCTTGGCTGATGGTAGTCGCGTGAATATTGTTATTCCTCCTATTGCGATTGATGGCACGACCATCTCTATTCGTAAGTTTAAGAAGCAAAGCATCGACTTAAGTAAGTTGTGTCAATTTGGCGCGATGAGTCCTGAGATGGCTCAACTATTAATGGTAGCAGCACATTGTCGTTTGAATATCTTGATTTCAGGTGGTACAGGATCAGGTAAAACGACGATGTTAAATGCGTTATCTCAGTTTATTTCTGAAAAAGAACGTGTCATCACTATAGAAGACGCTGCTGAGTTAAAACTTCAACAACCTCATGTGGTGCGCCTCGAAACCCGTACCGCTGGGATTGAAAACACTGGGCTGATTAATCAACGTGATTTAGTTATCAACTCACTACGTATGCGCCCGGACAGAATCATAGTGGGTGAGTGTCGTGGTCCAGAAGCTTTTGAAATGTTGCAAGCAATGAACACGGGTCACGATGGTTCTATGTCAACACTTCACGCTAATACGCCTCGTGATGCTATGGCCCGGGTTGAATCTATGGTCATGATGGCGAATAACAATCTTCCCCTTGAAGCCATTCGTCGTACTATCGTCAGTGCTGTTGATCTAATCATTCAAATTTCTCGCCTGCATGATGGTAGTCGTAAAGTAATGAGTATCACTGAGGTAATTGGTCTTGAAGGCGCAAATGTGGTGATGGAGGAGATTTTCCGTTTTCAACCCACTTTTCAGCAAACCGACGACGATAAGATACATGGTCATTTTGTCACCGCTGGTTTGATGCAGCGATCGGTATTAGTAGAAAAAGCGAAGTTTTTTGGGTTGGAAGATAAACTAATGGCCGCTTTCCGAGCAGGAGAACCCGCTTGATGCTCTCAATATTAGTGATTTTTATCGGATTAATTTTATTGATTTACAGCGTGGTTAGTGAGCGTCGAGCACATAAGAATCGTTATAACTATCTCGCAGAGTTTAATAAAACTGAATATGTTGATTCATTAGTAACAAGCCAACAAGCGGTGAATCTTGCCTCTTTACTCAACCAAAGTTGGTTAGAAAATTTGGCACTTCGCTGGGAAAACTTCAAGAAACAGCTTGGAAAAAAAGCACAATTCAAATTGCTTATTGTTATCGCCGTATTATTTGCTGCTTCTCTATTTTTTAATCAAAACTTTTTGAGGGCATCTCCTCTTATCGTCTCTCCTGTTTTTATGTTTGGCGGGTTGCTGGCTTTTTATCGTTGGATGCAATCGCGAGAGCGTAAACGCTTCGAAGCCGAATTTCCTGATGCTCTAAATATGATGACCAGTGCGGTTTCTTCAGGGGAAAGTGTTATGCATGCCATATTATATGTTGGCGATAAATTGGAAGGCGATATAGGTAGAGAATTTAATCTTATGGGGCGTCGGTTGCAGTTGGGGGAAACACCTGACGAAGTATTTCGTAAATCATGTCGACGTTACCCTTACTCTTCTTTTTATTTCTTCGTCATTACGTTACGGGCAAATATGCAACGTGGTGGGCAGTTGAAAGAGGTCATGTATCGTCTCAACCGCACGATGTTTAATGCTCGAGCCATCAATAAAAAAAAGTATGCGTTAACGTCAGAAGCTCGCACTTCAGCGAAAATAGTCGCTGCGATACCCTTCTTCTTTCTGTTTATCCTACAGTTTCTCAGCCCTGAAAATTATGAATTCGTTATGTTTAATGACAGTGGGAGACAAATACTTTATTACGTCATGGCAAGCGAATCGATTGGTATTGCAATCGTTTGGGCACTAATGAAAAGTGTTAGATAGTAAGAGGTGCATAGCATGAATTTTATAATGTTAGTTTCATTAGTGCTCATTTTAACTGGAACAGTTACGCTACTCCTTACATTTTTAAAGCTCAATCGACAAAAAAAATTGGCTAGTTTTAATGTCAAATTAGAAGGTGAGCGAAATTTCAATTGGTTGGGGCTAATTCATTTCTTTAATGGTATCTTTTCATCCGATCCCAAAGAAATTCAAAAAAAGTTTCTAGCTGCTGGGTTTTACGATAATAAATTTTCCAAATATTTCGTTGTTGTGAAGTATGGTGTTCTTTGTTTAGGTGCCATCGGTATCCTCGTTTTAGATGTTTTTATCGACTTACCCCAAAGTAATTTTATTGTTGCTGAATCAGTGTGGTTAATCTCAGTGTTAATGGGGCCTGATACGTATTTGGCGATGAGAGCTAAATCACTCCGCCATACGATTTCAAATAAATTGCCGTATATGCTCGATTTAATGGCTGTTTGTGTTCAAACCGGTATGACTATTGAAGCTGCAATTAGCTACTTAGCTCAAGAATTCGGAGCTTTTGATAAAGATCTTAGCCATTTATTGAGAAAAGTTGATGAGCGAGCCAGGGTCGTAGGATTAGAGCAATCGCTACAAGAATTATATGCTCGTGTTCCTACTAATGAAGTTCGAAGCTTTGTAATGACTTTAAATCAAAGCTTGCAATATGGGTCTTCTATTTACAGCGTTTTAACTACCTTATCGGCTGATATTAGAGAAGTTCAACTATTACATGTTGAAGAGAAAATAGGGCAACTATCTGCAAAAATGTCGATTCCATTAATTATCTTTATCATGGTTCCTATTGTTATTTTGATTGCAGCTCCAGGTATTATGAGGTTATTACAACATGCGCATTTTTAATCTATTACTGTTTATTTTTGGACTGAGCCTGCTATCTGGATGTACGAATAAACCATCAATTGAGTTCTCTGATCAAACAAATGAGAAAATTCTTCAAAGTAGCGGTAATACACAGAAGTTGATCGAATTCTATAAAAAGCAGTTAACGAAACAGGAGCGATCCGATACCCGGTTAAAGTTGGTCTCGACTTATGAAAGTACGGGGGATTTTTCGTCAGCGTTATTTTATTTAAAACCGATACTTAATCAAAAGCAAGATCTTGAGGTAAAAGTAGAGTTACTTGCAGGTAGAGCCTACTTGAACCTTCATCAGTTTTCTCAAGCTGAAATTTTTCTTAGTGACGCGAATAAACGTAAACCCGCAGATGCCGAAGTGATGAATTTGCTTGGAGTATTATCTTGTTATCAAGGGAAATTATCACAAGCTCAAATATGGTTTTCTAAAGCACGAGCCTCTATGGGAAACGATCAGACCATAAAGAATAACCTGGCATTAGTTTTCTTATTGCAAGGTGATTATATTACGGCTCGCCGTTTACTTGAATCGTTGGTGGTAAACGATGAATTAGATAATAAAAAAGTGACTGCAAATTTGGCAGTTGTTTATGCAAAGCAAGGTGATAAACAAGCTTTTTCACAATTGACAAAATCCTTATCTAAAGAACAAAGCAATGCACTTTATATGCAGTTAAGTGAATTGAGATTGGTCAATTTACAAAGTTTGTCAGTTGGTTCCAATATGGCGCCTATAGAGAATTAATAAAATGATGAGGGTTTTCCATAAAAGACAAAAGCAAACTGGTGTTGCATCTATCGAATTTGCTGTTGGGTTTATTTTCTTTTGGTTGATGTGTATGGCGTGGGTTGAAATGAGCTATTTATCTTACGTTTCTGCAATTGGTGACCTCGCCATTTCACAAGCGGCATTGCATAGTAAACGCCTTGAAACCTCTACAGAATTTCTTGCAGACTTCAAAAGCACCTTAAGTAAGAGTGATAGCCTATGGAAATATGTGGCTGATGCTGATGATTTTACCTATAGCATTCGCTACATCAGTAGTTATGACGATTTATCACAAGTTACTGAAAATTGTAAAAATGATGATAGTGAAGATAACAGTGCTGAATGTGGTACAGCATCAGATTCTGCCATTGCCATATATCATATTAGCTACAATGCACCACCAATTTTTAACTACTTTTTAGACGGTGACACTCTGTTTGCTCGTGAAGAGATCGTAATACAGGAATATCAACGTAGTGACTTCAATATCAACTAAGCAACATGGAAACTTTATGATCGAGTTTGCCATCGTGGGTATCTTTTTTGCCATGCTACTCGTATTTAGTGCGGATATCGTTATCAAATTGAGTACAAAAGGTAAACTTGATCGTTTGTCCTATTCAATAGCTAACGTAATAAAAGAAAGAACGCAACTTTTTGGTGAAAGTGATAGTAGTGATGATGATTATGAAGTGAGTGATTCTCAAGCGAAAGAAGCTTATATCATTACAGTCAACTCCTTGAAAAGGACAGTTCACAATTTTGATTCCAGCCAATTCGGCTTTGATCTAAAAGTAAGACAGCGCTCAGATTATGGTACTGGTGATCAATTAGTGGACGTTGCGGATTGGAATAGTACAGAAAAGGGAATTAGTGGAGCGAATTGTGAAGGATCTGTACCGGATAAAGAGCTTATATTTCAGACGTCTTGGGGGCGTTCTTCAACTGTTTATCAAGTAACGCTTTGTTACGATACTGTGAACTGGTTTGGGGAATTGGTAGGTAAAGATTTCTCAACTATTGCCGTTAGTTCATTAGCAATAGGACGTTAATAATGGCTATGCAATTGAAGAACAAACAACATGGTCATGCAGCAATGCTGTTTGCTATGTTGATTCCACTCCTTTTTGGTGTATTTATCTTAGGTACCGACGGTGCAAGAGCGCTTCAAGACAAGGCCCGCTTAGAAGAAGCTGCGGAAATGGCCGCTCTTGCTATTGCAGGTCAGAGCGGTTCAACCGATGACGCGCATGATGAAATGGCAAGTAATTATATTCAATACTACTTCCCCTATGCTGAAGTGACGGATATAGAAACACATGATATCGCTTGTGAAGATAATACTGATTGTGATCCATCTGCATCGGCATCTGAGCGGTTTTTCGAATACACAGTTGCTGCTAAGATATCGCAGCCTAATTGGTTTTCCAGTGACACGATAGAAACAAGTTTTGGCGATAATTTAACCGTTGGTGGTTACTCTTCGGCTCGAAAATACCAATCAAAGACCGTTGATATTGTTTTGGTCTCAGATTTTTCTTCGTCTATGTTTAACTCTGTGACTTCTGCTCGTGACGCTAAATACATAGAACTTAAAGATATCATTTCTGAGGTATCAGAAACGTTAGAAGAATACAACGAGAAAACCAATACCAACAAGAATACGCTATCTTTTGTTGGGTTTAACTCATATGTTTATGGACCTAGTTCAATATCTGGTACGAAGACGGCCACAACTAGTTCAACGACCAAAACAAAATCTTATAGCGGTTATCCGTACTATAGCTATCTAGTGTGCAAAAGTGATGAAATTAACAAATATGGGAACCCTCATCCTAAAGAAGATGGATGGTGCACAAATAGTTACGACGATATCGATTTTAGTTCGACAGTAAGCCATATTTTTAGCAGCGATGATTATTTCCTGCCTACGTCAACACAAAGCTCACAAAACGTATTCTATACATTAGATTTAACTTCTGACTTCGAAAGTTTTAACAATACTATCAGCGGGTTTGAACCTGATGGTACAACTGCGTTTTATTCAGGACTGATACGCGGTGCTCAAATAGCAAACCAAGGAAGTAATCCACGTCGATTGATCATCATTTTATCTGATGGAATGAATACTCACACAGATATCACTGACACTTTAATAGCTAATGATCTCTGTTCAACTATTACCGATCACTTAAATAGCCTTAAAACTGTTTCTGGTGACACTGTAAAATCTAGATTATTCGCAATTGGTTTTGGCTACAAGGTGAGTAGCTATCCACAAATGGGAGAGTGTGTTGGCGATGATAATGTTTACGATGCTACTGATAGTGATTCAATTAAAGACAAAATTCTTGAACTCATCGCAGAAGAAATGGGGCGTTTGTCGCCTGTGAATTAAGAAGGATTAATCATGAGAACAAAAGTATTCACGATGATAACGGCTAGTTGCATTTCTTATAACGTATTTGCTGATAATGATTCTATGTATTCATATCTGTGCCGGCATGCTGAAAATACAGAAACCTATCAGGTTCGTACCGCAACTCACGCTAAAACATTGGTAATGTATCCCGGTGACAGTTTACAAACAAAATCTACTGATACGGTTAATGATGTTGATTGGATTAAAGCCAATATTAAACCGGAACAGTTACCCAAAAATTGTTTAAGTTACGTATTAAGCCAAGGATACTGGGAGCAGGGTAAAGGAATTGCTCGTTTTCATTTTCAATTCGACAGTAGTGAATTAAGTGCAAATGATGAACAGATTTTGTCACGAGTGTTTGAATTAGTTAAAAACGTGCCTAACGTCACTCTTGTTGGACATACTGATAACGTAGGTAGTAAAGAATATAACCAGCAATTAGGTTTCAAACGCGCTGAGTGGGTTTCGAAGCTATTAACATCAAAAACTAAGAGCATTGAAACAACAGTGAGTAGTCGAGGAGAAACACAACCATTATCGTTAAGTAATAATAAATCTGGCAGGGCCTTAAATCGACGGGTAGAGGTTTTTTTAGAGAACAATGAGCAATAGCATAGTTCGTTTTCGGCTAAACATACTGATTTATATTTAGAGGGTGAGTTTCATTCCCTCCTAATCTGGATTGCTACTTTTTAACGCTGAATAGCTTTATCTTCAAAGCGCACATTGGATTGACGGTTCATACATTCTCGCTCTTTGGGAGCTCATCAACAAACCTATTTCTGCGCTCAATCACGTTGAAAGGGAATAACTATTCCTGCCGTGATTGAGCTTGACGTAGGCTCGTTGATGAAGCACTGAACCCTGCATCTTGAGGTCATTTGGGTATAGTAACCTTTATCAAATGGGTAAACAGGTTATTTTGCCGATTTGATTTAGTGAAGTTGTATCAATTGATGATGATAGTAATCATATAAAGCCTTCCACCTATCAAAATATACCCATAAAGTAGTATTATTATTTTAAAATTATTATCACTAACTTCTACGTGTTTTTTACTATTACATTTAGTGTTGGGACAAAATGTACCGTGTTTTTACCTTTTAAATGAGTTTCATAGAAACTCATTTAAAAGGTAAAAAATCTATGTTATCTACCACTAATACCTCGTTTTTCAAATTAAATTCACCCTAATACTACTTGGGTATAAAATCACGATTCATTTATAAATCACCCTTTAAATTTGACATAGAATAAATA
>NZ_WEKT01000087.1:0-11331 GCF_009874545.1 Vibrio eleionomae
CCCCAACCCTCCCCAAAGGGAGGGAGCTTGTTCTGCCTGTGTAAATCTGATTGGAGTTCAATGTACGCTCAGCAAACTCGATCCAGTTCTCCACCTTCCAGGAGGGAATTAGAAAGGGTTATCACCACGATCTCATCACTAAGTTCATCGACAATTCATGGGGTTAACAGTATTTCCGAACGCACCACAATTCCCTCACCCACGGACTCGCTGTGGTCCCACTCACCAACTCGCCCCAAAGGGAGGGAGCTTGTCCTGCGTATTCAAATCTGATTGGAGTTCGATGAATGCTCAGCAAACTCGATCCAGTTCTCCACCTTCCAGGGGGAGTTAGAGGGGGTTATCACCGCGATCTCGAGCCTGAGGTTATCATCAAGATTGGAGCAAATGATTCACTTCATCCCAAATCTGTTCTAATACAGAATCAATGTGTTGTATCACTTCTAAATTGGTAAAGCGCAGAAGCTTCACATCATTTAAATATAAGAACTCATCTCTAGCAGAATCATGTTTGCGGCCTTCGTCAGTAAAATGGCTGTCTCCATCAACCTCAATCGCCAACTTTAATGGCACACAATAAAAATCCAGAACATAAAACCCAAACGGATGTTGACGACGAAATTTAACCCCAAGCAGCTTGCTACGTATTTTTGACCACAACGTCTTTTCTGCGTACGTCATTGAATTACGCAGTGAGCGAGCTTGAGAACAATCAAAGCGACCTTTTCTTCCCATCAGGATTCCACGTCATATCCAAGCATCTTTAACTCTTGGGCGAAATCTTCTTGGACAGTCTTAACCCCATGAATCAGGCGGATGGATTTCGGTTTCTCTTTAATACCTTGAATAAAGCGTAATAGATCCTCTTTGTCAGCATGAGCAGAGTAACCGGACATAGAGTGAATGTGAACGTTCACTTCAACTTGCACCCCATCAATATCAACGTGGCCTTGACCACTTTGCAGCTCATGGCCCAAGGTTCCAACTGCTTGATAGCCAGCGAAAATAACATCAGTACGTGAATCAGGTAATAAAGCTTTCAGATAGTCAATAATTCTTCCCCCTTCGCACATACCGGATGCAGCAGCAACAATCGCAGGCTCTCCTGTTGACGCCAAGCGATTCACCAACTTCAAATGGGAGGCATAATCCGGAATCGTAATACATTGCTCGAATGCTAGAGGATGACGATGCTGAGAAAGACGGTTTTTAGCTTCTTTACCCCACAACATCTTAAAGTGACGATAAGACTCAGTGACTTTACTTGCCATTGGAGAATCCAAAATAATGGGGATATCCGGTTGTAAATCATGTTCATGTATCAATCGTTCAATATCAAATAACAACTCCTGAGTGCGCCCAACACTAAAAGCAGGGATTAATATCACCCCACCATCAGCTAATGATCGATCAATAATCATTGCCAAGCGCATACTGCGCTGCTCAACACTTTCGTGGCATTTATTTCCATAAGTTGTTTCGATATAGAGGTAATCAGCACGAGGTGGAGAAATCGGGTCAGGGAGTAAAGGCGTATGTGTTGGGCCTAAGTCGCCAGAAAAAACCACGATGTCTTCGTTTGGCAACCGACATTCAATAAACGCAGAACCAAGAATATGGCCTGCAGGATTAAAACGAAGATCGACCGACCACTCGTTAAAATAGGCGATATCAGCAGAGTTGTGATTAAACCAATCAATGGAATACCAATGGCCATATTCCATTGGAACCATCAACTGCTTAATCACATCGATAACTTTACTGCTCTGTTTAGCTGTCAACGAAGTTTGCAGCTTGAGGCTATCTTCAAGCATTAAAGGGACCAATTCAGCCGTCGCTGGAGTACAGTAAATTGGTTGACGAAAACCAGCGGCAATCAACCAAGGAAGTCTACCCAAATGGTCTATATGAGAGTGAGTAAGCACTAACCCACAAACTGAATCAAGCGAGAAATCAATCTCTAAACTTTGCTCTGATCGTTCATTTCCTTGAAATAATCCGCAATCAATAAGTAGGCTGCTTGCTCCCCATTTCAGCTCATGACATGAACCAGTGACCGTATGATGACCACCATGATGCACAACAGTATGCTGCAACATACTTCCTCCCTAGATCATTCATTCCTGTATAACCATAGGAAAAATCTCTGCGCATCTCTTTAAGTCAGCGAATAAAAAATTCGGTATGACTCGAGAAATCACTCAATACTCAAAAATAAACACCACCGACTAAACACACCCGTACCAAATCGTTGTAAAAAATATGCAACCACAACACTCTTTTGCGATCCGATTTCCAGACTAAAATTATTAACAAAAACCTCACTTAAGCTCGATAGCCTCTTAATTTCGAATGATAGCCTTAAATCGATTATTAACACTTATAAGGTTAGAAAAATGAGAGACAAAAGAATCGATCTTTTAAGGTTCATCGGCCTATCCATGATTATACTCGCCCACGTCGAACCACCAGATCTCATCATGCAAATTCGTAACTTCGACGTTCCGATCATGGTCATCATCTCTGGTATTTCCTTTTCCATTAGCTTCAAAAATAAAGAAACATTTTCGCTTTACGTATGGAAAAGATTTAAACGTTTGGTACTTCCTGTATGGGCATTTTTATCGATATTCTTCTTGCTGATGACGCATGTATTCCCTCATACCATTGACCTTAGTCTCAAAATCATGGCCAAATCGTATTTGCTTACCGATGGCATTGGTTATGTGTGGATTATTCGAGTATTCCTACTCGTCGCGTTAGTATCACCTCTTCTTTACCACTGGAATCAAAAAGAGAAGAGCAACACTCGTTATCTGCTAACATTAGCCATACTCGCTATCGCTTATGAGGTATTCCGTTATTATTCATTGCCCTACATTCACGGCGGTAAACTGCGTTTAATCTCTTTAGTTAGTCACTACGTGCTTGCTTACTCATTGATTTTTGCGCTTGGTCTACGCATTTATCAGTTCAAAAAACCAGAACTTATCGCAACGTTTCTTGTGGCAATCGCGACCTTTGTTATCACACGTTGGTACCTAGGTAGCTATACGGACAGCTCAATCTCAACACAAGACTACAAGTATCCCCCTTCGTTTTATTATTTTTCTTACTCTATTTTTGTCTTTGCCATATTGTGGTCTATCAGCGACAAAATCGTTTCGTTTGTAGAATCAATAAAATTATCGGGTGTAGTATTTTTTGTGGCACAAAACTCTATCTGGGTTTACCTATGGCACATTCTCTTCATTACGCTATTGCCTGATAATCATTATCTTGAAAAGTACTTACTCACATATATTTCCGCTGGAATAATTACGTATCTCCAAACCCGCATAGTCAACCTGATCATCAATAAAGAGTCCCTGCCAAATGGTATGAAAAAAAACATTCGAATGGTGTTTACGGGGTAATTATAAGCTAGCAACCATAACGCTAACTTGGTTTCACCGATGTTAGATGTAAAAAAGCCACCTAACTAAGTAGGTGGCTTTCGAATGTATAACAAGGCTCTTGAGAAGAAAACTATAGTCGTGGTGCTTGGCTAAATTCCAGTCCTTCAACATCTTTCGCAGAGAGTAAAGGTTCACCATCTAATGGCCATTCCACAGCAACCGTTTTATCATTCCAAAGTAAACTCACTTCAGATTTTGGATTGTAATAATCAGTACACTTGTAAACAAACTCAGCTTCGTCACTCGTCACATAGAAACCGTGCGCAAAACCAGCAGGGATCCAGAACTGACGTTTATTTTCAGCGGATAAATAAACACCAACCCATTGGCCAAATGTTGCCGAACCTTTGCGCATATCAACCGCGACGTCAAACACTTCACCTGAAACCACGCGAACCAGCTTACCCTGAGTATTCTCTAGTTGGTAATGCAAACCACGTAAAATGCCTTTCTTCGATTTAGAATGGTTATCTTGAACGAACACCGTTGGTTTGCCCGTCACAAGCTCTTCAAATTTGTTTTGTTGCCATGTTTCCATAAAAAAGCCACGTTCATCACCAAACACTTGCGGTTCAATAATTTTTACGTCAGCTATTTTTGTATCTATTACTTTCATTTTCTACTCTTTACAAATGCGTTAAGGGTGAGTTTATGCCATATAGTCATCTAAATGACATAACGCTGCCTGCCAATCACTGGCTGCGATACCAAACGTTTGAGTAATTTTCTGCGTATCTAAGCGAGAGTTCTCAGGTCGCTTCGCTGGTGTTGGATAATCTGCCGTGGTGATTGAGTTAACGATAGGTTTGCTCGACAACACAGATTGCTCCAGCGCTTTATCAAAAATGGTTTGCGCAAATTGCGCCCAGCTTACGTGAGGCAATCCAGAAAAGTGGTAAGTTCCAAAATCACTATTACCCTGCTCAACTACCGCTGTCGCAATATGGATTAAAGCAGCTGCAATATCACCAGCATAAGTAGGGCCACCGAACTGATCCCCGACAACACCAAGAGAGTCTCTTGATTGGGCTAAACGCAGCATAGTTTTTACAAAATTATTTCCACTTTCACCAAATACCCAAGCGGTACGTAGAATAATATGTTTATCACAGCTAGAAACTACCGCGAGTTCACCTTCAAGCTTACTTTTACCGTAAACCCCTTGAGGATCGGTATCATCCGATTCAAGGTAACTACCCACTTTATTACCCGCAAACACATAATCCGTAGAAATATGCAAAATGGCCGCATTAACTTGCTGTGCAGCTTGAGCTAGATTTTGGGGACCATCACGATTAATAGCGAAAGCAAGCTCACTTTCACTTTCCGCTTTATCGACTGCGGTATGAGCCGCTGCATTAATGATCACATCAGGACAATAATCACGAACGGCAGACATCACCTGCTCAGAATCGGTTATATCTAATTTATCACGGTCTAACGCCAGTACATCATGCCCTGTATTCGCTAACTGATTAACTAGACACGTACCCACTTGCCCGTTACTACCGGTGATCAAAATTTTCATTACTTCTCTCTTACTTCATTAATCAAGCGCATTAAATATTGCCCATAATCATTTTTCATCATAGGCTCAGCGAGAGTGGCTACTTCGTCATCAGAAAGCCAACCATTACGCCATGCAATCTCTTCCAGACAAGCCACTTTTAGACCTTGAACGTTTTGAACTGTTTCAACAAAAGAAGAGGCTTCATGTAAGCTATCATGAGTTCCCGTATCCAACCACGCAAATCCGCGACCTAGTAGCTCAACGTTCAATGTACCATCATTCAAATACATTTCATTCAGTGTGGTAATTTCTAGTTCACCACGCGCAGAAGGTTTCACTTGCTTAGCAAAATCCACCACGCGGTTATCGTAAAAATATAGCCCCGTCACTGCATAATTCGATTTAGGTTTTTCAGGCTTTTCTTCTATCGATACGGCACGCATTTCATCATCAAATTCCACCACACCAAAACGCTCAGGGTCTTTCACTTGATAACCAAATACAGTAGCGCCATTTTCTCGCTCAGCCGCTCGACGCAATGTATGCGTAAATGATTGACCATAAAAAATATTATCGCCCAGCACCAAACAAACACTATCGTTACCGATAAACTCTTCACCAATTAAAAACGCTTGCGCTAAACCATCTGGGCTTTCTTGTATCGCATAGCTTAAGTTAATTCCATAATCGGAACCATCACCTAATAAGCGTCGAAAACTCTCATTATCTTCAGGTGTAGTGATAATCAAAATATCTTTAATACCGGCAAGCATTAAAGTAGATATCGGATAAAACACCATGGGTTTATCGTAAATAGGAAGCAATTGTTTAGACACGCCACGAGTAATCGGATACAAGCGAGTGCCAGAGCCACCAGCAAGAATAATTCCTTTCATTTTTTATAACCTTACCAACTAAAACTAAAACTAAAAATATTCTTAGGCTTCAGCTGAGCCCAAACGTTCCATGGAATATGATCCATCTAGCACGCGGCTCCACCACTCAGTGTTGTTCAAGTACCACTCCACTGTTTTGCGAATACCAGACTCAAACGTTTCTTCAGGCACCCAACCAAGTTCACGACCAATTTTGCTAGGATCAATGGCATAACGTACATCGTGTCCAGGACGGTCAGTCACATAGGTAATCAGATCAGCATAGTGCTCGACACCTGCAGGTTTATTCGGCACTAATTCTTCTAGTAGCGCACAGATAGTCTTCACAACTTCGATATTGGCTTTCTCATTATGACCACCGATATTGTACGTCTCTCCCACAACGCCTTCAGTCACTACTTTGTACAGTGCACGAGCGTGATCTTCCACAAACAGCCAATCCCGAATCTGCATTCCATCACCATAAACTGGCAGTGATTTTCCATCTAACGCATTTAAGATCATTAGAGGAATCAACTTTTCAGGGAAATGATAAGGCCCATAGTTGTTAGAGCAGTTAGTCACTAACGTTGGTAATCCATAAGTGCGAAGCCAAGCACGAACCAAATGGTCACTGGATGCCTTAGAGGCAGAATAAGGGCTTGATGGAGAGTATGGCGTCGTTTCAGTAAAGAAATCATCCGTTCCTTCTAGATCCCCATACACTTCATCTGTTGAGATGTGATGAAAACGAAATGCATTCTTACGAGATTCATCCAACGCATTCCAATAATGACGAGTTGCTTCTAATAATGTGTAAGTGCCGACAATATTCGTTTCAATAAAATCAGCAGGCCCATCAATCGAACGGTCGACATGAGATTCCGCCGCTAAATGCATCACGGCATCTGGCTGATGTTGAGCAAAAATGCGATCCATAGCAGCTCGATCGCAAATATCAGCATGTTCAAATGCATAGCGCTCACTCTTATCGACAGAGTAAAGAGATTCTAAGTTACCTGCATAGGTAAGTTTATCGACATTAATCACTGAATCTTGTGTGTGATTGATGATGTGGCGAATAACAGCAGAACCGATAAAACCAGCCCCGCCCGTAACTAAAATTTTCATATTATAAACAACCAGTTATATTTAACAATTGACGTTTCAAACCATATTAATCACATCCGTACACTATGAAGTATACGGATGTACATACGTAAGGTATCTTTCTTACATTACTCTGCGATTGCTCGCGTAAACCAAGGAGAACGAGCATCAGTTAAATCGTATAAACCGTATTTCCGACCTAACATCTGCCCCCCATCACGGGTCAGAGGCTGCCAAGACAAGTTAGCTCTATTAACGCTTGGCTTCACCGTCATAACATCGAATGGAATCGAAATATAAAAGCCCTTGGTAAAACTGCCTTCACCATATTCTGCGGCAGATAGGTTAGTTTTGGTGGCAAACACACCAGCAATCACACCACTATCAAACTGTTTAGAATAATCGACAGTGACGCCTTTATCCCCAGTAAGATACTGTCCCACACTCACTTTAAGACGAGTATTGTCTAAGAGAGAAGTAAATTGAGGTTCCCAATATAATGTGGCATGGCCCGTGTAACCGCCGGTTTGCACATTGTAATAACGATTAGTTTGCGAATCGTAATGTCTTTCCTGCTTAAAGAGACCGAATAGGCTATTGGGATCACGCTGGATAACATAGTTACCATTAATACCAATCGCCCAATTAGTATCTCTTGGACGATACAAAAGCTCTGAACCATAACCAGCAAACATGGTCTCGAGATAGCCCGCATAAGCTTGTGCATACAAATTATCAGACCAGCGATCAAAATAGGTTAATTGCAGATTACTTACCAAAACACGCTGATCTAAATATTGTCTTGCCAGAGTTCTAACCCGTTTCAAGCTAGTGCCATCTGGTGGCACTGTATATTTAAACTTATCGTAGTTATTGTTGATATCTCCGTATAACCCGCCAGAAAAAACAAAATGCCGGCCCGCATTGTATGTTATCCCCGCATTAACACCCAAGGCATACAGATAAAAACCTTCAGAGGCGCCAAACGACTGTTTCAGTGACGGAGATAAACCGTACGACAAATCATTAACAGAATTCGCTTTGAGCTGACCTTCTACAGGCGTCGTTTCTTGAGACTGTCTTGCATCATCAAACTTTGCCTCTGGATAATCATTGTCTGCAACTCGCTTGAACGAATAAGCGTTAATTTCAGTCTGGGTTACCGGTAAATGCTGCTTCGTTTCAATAATGCGATACGATTTGGCATTAATCCCCGTATTCGCAATAAGAAGAGCAGCTCTTTCTTCAGCAATTTTCCGATCTCGATACTTTTTCTGCTCACCTTCAACAGTAATGGTATGACGACTTTGATAGACCGATGCTTCACGATAACCGGCTATATTACCCAAATCCTCAGTCAGCTTTTTCCATTGTTTTGGCGTCAGATCCGATGTCGTTGGTTTCGGTGCATAACTAGGTTTCTTATTATCTTCTAGCCAGGTAGGACGCAAGTTTGCAAGATTGGTTGCTACAGAAATGCCTGCCGAAAGAGTATTCCCTCGTTCATAACTAAGGCGAAGTTTCGCCCAGTCTGCTAAAGAGTACACAAGGCCAACGTTCCACGGCGTATCATCTGGCATTGAAATACTTCCCCTAGTGACAGGGAAATCGCTTTGATAGTCGTTACCATCATATTCGAGTTTAAGCACAAGCGGCTCAAAAGGCGTTTGATATTCAATACCGCCAAATAATGCTTTACAGCCGGTAAACATGCGACCAGCCTCAAGACTTCCCCCAGTAGAGGTAAAAGCAGAATCGCGACCACAATCGGTAGTATCGGCTGTTTTATTACTTAGATTGCCACGGTTACCAATATAGCCCCACCCCAACCCAAGAGTAATATCAAAAGGACCAAACTGTTTACTGGCCGCAACATACTCCCCATCAAACAGCCCTGTACCACCGATATCTCGTAAACCAATTGACACATCAGGTAACAGGTAGCCTTCTTTGATAAGGTTTAACTTCAAATCGATAGATTTGTCTGTATATTTTGTTGAACCACTAAAAGACTCATCATCGCTATAAAGTAAATCATACACTTGGGTATAACGTATGGTTGACTCTAACCACGGAAAAAGCTGCAATGAAATTGCATAATTAATGTATTCATCATTGCGAGTGATATTTAAACTTAGCTCGCCATCATCCATCATCCGTGCCGATGGCATCTGCATTAACCCTACACCACCAAAATCTGATTGAGAGTGTTGTAATACTGGGCCACTGAATTCATCTGACAGACTCTGTGGAGAAAAAACGGACAGTACGGCTGCTGTACATAAGCTCAATGGCTTTGTAGCATTAAAAAATAATTTCTTCATTGAATGCGATTTCTCAATAATTCAACGATCATATCGTTCGGATTATTAATGGTGTATTCAGGATGTAGCGATGATTGAATAAAAGGCATTGGCACAAAAATAATGGCCCCAGGAGCGACTTCTAAAAAGTTATCTTTCCAATACGCGACAGATTGTTTTTCAACTCGACCATCTGGCTGAATAACATAGACAAACTCTGTATAGCTCTCCCAATGAGCGCTCTTTATATACTGTCTAGCACTGGTTCTATTGCGCCATTCATATTTGCCCGGCCGATCAACTTGACCTAACACCCAAACAGTATTTGGATTCTCATTTAAGCGGAGGAACCACTTACCCGCTAACGTTGGGTTATCATCTTTATTTAACCCCGTCATATCAGGATCAACAGGTAAAAAAATCCGTTTAGAGTATTGCCAATGCTCTAACTGAGTTAATAAATGATTCCAATATGTTCGGTCATCATGATTATCTGCGATATTAGCCTGATCTGTTACCATGCTGAGAACTCGATGACGAAATGCATAAGGTGCAGATAAATCGAACAAACTTGATGATAGCCAGTTAACCTTTTTAGAATCGATCTTTTCCTTGTGCAAAATACTCAAAACGGCTTGATTTAGCCTAGGTACTGCGGAAAAGTTCACATAACTGTTTTGTTGATGATAATTAACAATAAACTCAGTAGGCGCTGCAAATATAACCGCACTCGTAGTCATCGACATTATCAAAAGGGAAGATTGAATGAATTTAAAGAATCTTCTCATTACTTTTTCTCTCCATGGAATGCTTTACCAATGGAAAGTCCGATTTGGTATGAACCAGGATATAAATACTGTTGAGAGGTAACCACTTGCCCTGATGTTGGACTCACCCAATAATTATTGGTGTATGTTACTGAGAGCTTATCAATAGCCACGGTTTCAGTAACATGAATAAGATTTTCAGTACGATTCGGCAATGACACGCGTTCAAGGTTACCGACCATAAATGTGGAGTGCGCTTGATAGTTCATATGATACCCAGGCATCCAGCTCAACGTAAATTGCCAATGCTTCGGAGTCGAACTGTGCAATATACCAAGCGTTAAAGGATCGCGTTGAGTCGATTGAAGAGAGAGAAGATTACCGCCATTTGATAAATTGACCGTTTTAACAATTCTTCCCGCTTCAGTCACTATCATTTCTTTGCTAGCAGCAACCCATTTTAACCTCGCTGGATAAGTATTGTTTTCAACCCATCCAAGCACTAACAACGCCTGAGGGTTATCACCTAACCGGGTATACATACTCGCATAGGGAATATTATCGACCATTTCTTGCGTAATATTTGTTTCTTCCGGGCCAATAATCGCTGAATAAAGAGTCTGATTAAGACCTTGTGTGTTTTCTGAACATCCAGAAAGAAAAAGAAGCGATGCAAGTGAGCTTACTGTAATAGCTGTCTTCAGCATAAATATTAACTTTGAATAATAATAGGTATAAAAAAGCAACCACTTTCGTGGTTGCTTGTGATTACTTTTTGTCGATTATAACGCAGTAACAGACGTTGATGTTGACGTTGATGTAGCTGCACCATCATTGTTGTTGTCATCGTTATTATCGCTAGCAGCAACAATAGCGCCTGCAGCAACAACACCAGCAACACTAAGTGAAACAACAGAAACGCTACCAACCGCTGCCGCAGCGCCTGCTGCACCAGCAGCACCACCAGCACCAACACCGACACCAGTACCAACACCAGTGCCAGTGCCTGCACCTGCACCTGCACCAGCACCTGCACCGGCGCTTGCACCAGAACCGCCAGAACCACTAGCGCTACCAGTTACTCCAACAGCTGCATAAGAAGGAGCAACCGCGCCTAATGCAAAGATTAGAGCTAACGCGATTTTTTTCATAATTTAACCCTTAATTAATATACTAAGTTTAATATTAAACATCGATGTGAAAGTCTATTAAACTTTCCCTACGATTCTAGAAAAATAGTCACCTTGCTGTAAACAAAAAACATTACCACTTTAGCTTTTAAAACAATAAATTATGTAATAATAAAAC
>NZ_WEKT01000088.1:0-11222 GCF_009874545.1 Vibrio eleionomae
GGGATATTCCTACATATGGGATATTCCTACATATTTAATTATTAAAATTAGAGAATGCTTGTTTAATATTAATTAGAATATTTATTCTAATTATTTTGCCGTACGTTATTTGGAATAAAAATCACTAAATTAGGTTAGTGATTTAATTATTAATAAATATTTTATTAAATTTTCATATATCTTCGATATGTTGATTGGCATCGTTAATATCATCGGTGTCGAATTTATGTAATACCTGGTATATTTTCCCTACATAACGTAATGTCTCTCTTGGAATGAAACTTCCTTCCTCTTCTTTATATAGCATACGGGCTAACCAAATAAATCGAATCACGGGAATGTCTTTCTTTTTGGCTTGTTCGATTAAATTGAGCGCATCTTCATCACGACCTTTAACTGTAATACGAGGAAGTGGTGTCACTTCTGCTCGATAATAGAGAGCGACGGCAAAGTGAGTCGGGTTGACAACGAGCATGTCTGCGTCATCCAGCGTGGGCGCTTTCTTTGCTTTTTTCGGCTCTTCATTTGCCAAGCGGCGGGCTTCAGAACGCCGGTGGCTTTTGGTGTGGGGATCGCCTTCTGAGCTTTTGAATTCGTTTTTTATGTCTTCTTTACTCATCTTTAATCCTTTGAGATAAAAGTACTTTTGGATACCAAAGTCCATTCCAGCTAAGACGAGTAATACCACCAAGCAGGCTCGTTCTATTTTATTGAATAAGTGTGCAATGACTTGCCAGCTTATTGCTAAGTTAACTTGTGGAAGTTTTAACAAAGTACTTAAAGCATGATAAAGAAGGTAATAAATGAGCACTCCAAGTGCGATGGCTTTTAAAAGACTGTTGAATAATTCGAATAACTTTTTACCCGAAAACATATTTTTAATTTGGTTTGCTGGGTTAAGGCGGTTAGGGTCTAATTTGAGCGCTTCTGGCGCGAATAAGAAGCCAAACTGCAACCATGCGCCCGCTAGACGCATCATGACAGCAATACCGAGAACCAAAATCATCAATGAACCTGCGATGGTAAAACAGTGCACAGCAACGGCTTTAACTGCATATCCAAAAGGTTGATTAAAAAGCGAAATGGGGGTGCTGACTAAGGCTTGCATTTTTTCCATACCGTTATCGACCATCGCTAATATCACTTCACATAATGCGGCGACAATTAATAACTTGGGTACATCTTGGCTTTGCCCAACCTGACCTTTTTTACGCGAGTCTCGCAGTTTTTTGGGGGTAGGTTTTTCGGTCTTCTCACTCATTAGAGATGGCCTCCTGCATGTTTTTAGAAATAGAAATTAAGGAATGGAACGAAAGAACAAGCTGAGGTTTTGATACATGCTGTCCCAGGACAGGTGACGTACTGTCATAAAATCAAACAGATTAGGCATGTACATGACGATGAACATCAAACCGACCAAGCACTTGATTGGCATGGATAAAATGAAAACTTGTAATTGTGGGCTATAGAGACTCAGTATCGCTAAACCAAATTCGATAAACAGGAGTAATCCGACGAGTGGTGACGCATACAAGACGAGATCACCAAAGGCAGTAGAAAGTAGATGTAAGTATGTGGCGTAACCATCGGCAGCTGGCATGGGAAACCAGACCGTTGGCGGCCAGAGCATGTAGCTGTCCCATATGACTTGCAGCAAGCCTAAAAATGAGCCGGTGGTGATCATCAAAATAATGAGCGATTGTTTAAAGAGAAAACCAAGCGGGGTAAAGTCGGTCCCCAAACTTGGGTTTAATTGCCCGCCCATCAATGCGCCGCGCTGGTTATCAAATAAAGCGCCTACGGATTCAAACATCCAGAAGGGAATAGAAAGTACCGCACCGAGTAAAATCCCCAGCATGACTTCTTTGCCATACAAACCGGCCAGAGTGAACCAACTATGATCATGAGGCAGAGCCGCTCGAATTCCCGGAGCAACCAACAGGGCTAAAATCACCACGATGGAATAACGAAGTACGCCTTTAAGCTCACGAAATGAAAAGACAGGGATAAAGATCAAGCAAGGAAAGAGCCGGGCCATAGCAAGGCTGATTGCCAGTATCCATTCAGTTAAATGCGGAATAATCTGAAAGGGCATAATTAATGGCCCGCAATCGCGATAAAACGAAATACTTGGCTGGCAAATGAGATGATTTCAACGCCTATCCAGCGTCCGGTGAGCGCTAATGTAATGGCGACAGAAACCAACTTAATTGCAAAGGGTAAGGTTTGATCTTGCACTTGAAACAGCGCCTGTAGTAACGACGTTAATACCCCCACGAGCAGAGCAACGAGTAACGGTGGGGCAGAAAGCATCACAACGAGGATCATTCCTTGTTTAAAAATAGTCAGCATATCCATGACTTATCCTTTACCTGTTCGTTAATGAATGTAGGAGTAGAACAGACCGTCTAATAGCCGACTCCAGCCATCAACGAGTACAAACAGTAGTATTTTCAGCGGCAAGGAAATGGTCATGGGCGATACCATTTGCATGCCAAGTGCGAGCAGCACATTGGAGACGATGAGATCAATAACGATAAAGGGAATATAGATAAGAAAACCTATCTGAAGCCCAGCTTGCAGTTCTGAAAGCATGAATGATGGGATCACCACTAAAAGGTCGTGTTTGGTCACTTCCTGAGCCATGCTTTTGGGCCAGAGACGTGCGGTATTGTCCATAATATGGGCGACGACATCAGGGTTTGCGTTCTTTTCCATAAACTGCTGCAGCGGGCCGATAATATGATTGACGCTCTCTTGCATCGCCTCTAGCGTACTAAAATCTGGCGGTGTTTCTTTTACCCGCCCCTGAATGTCATGAAAGACGGGAGCCATGACAAAGAGCGTTGCTGCAAGTGCAATACCATAAATAGCCATATTGGGCGGAACTTGCTGCACCCCCATTGCGTTACGGGTGATTAATAACACCATGGCAATCTTCAAAAATGCGCTACACACGATAAGTAAGATTGGCAGTAGTGATAACCCACCTAAAAACAGTGCAAACAGGAGTGGATCGACTTGGCCTAATCCCATGCTTGCGACTCCATTTCTGCTGATTCATCCAACGCTGCTTGGTCGGAGTGAAATTCATCGCTAGTGTTCACTGATGGTGTTTGGCTTGGAAGTAATACCTCAGTCACTTGCAAGCCAAGCTGACCTTCAACCGTCACTATTTCACCACGAGCGATGCGGGTTGAACCGTGGAATAGGCTAGCAAACCCAGCGGCTTCTCCTTGAGGAAGCAATACAGAACCTGGGCCCAATTGACGCAGTTCAGCCAGAGTAAGTGTGATTTGACCTGCCACGACTTTAAGTGACGTCGTTAGGTGTGCATCATGCGATGACGATGCTTGGTCGTAGTCAGATTCATAAGAAGAGTGAAATGGGTCAGAGTCGTACGCATTCATATCGGTTCGTAATGCCTCAAAAGCAGAAGATGTTGTTACCTGAGTGACCTGATATTGCGGTTGAGTTCCACTCGATAGATATTCAATATCAACTTGCAAACCTGCTAATGAAATCGCGCCTGATCCGGTTGGCGAAAAATAAGTCGTGCTGAGCATGACGATATCGCCTTGCTCAAGTGCGGAAACGTTAGCGCAACAACCCAGAGTAAGAGGGCTAGAACAATGCAATGAGGCGAGATCGAGCTCATTGATGGGCTGCCAAGTTCCAGAACTCAGCCAACTAGCAATGGTAGCGGGGATCGTGAAGATCTCGACCGATCCATGTTGGTTGTTGTGTTGCCATATCAGCTCAAACCATTGGCCTTCGATTATCTCTGATGGATTGTCTAATGTGGTGAAGGGAATGAGCAATGGCTGAAGTGCCGGGTAAATATGCTGGCAATAAAGCTCATATTGCCAAGCGTGTTCATTGTCTTCAGTGCTCAGTGGGGCTGGGTATGGCAGTGATGACAACTGGTTTAGCCAAGTTTCTAAGCCCGATGTGGGTAGTGCCAGTGTGCCGTGTTGCGTCGCAAAATACGTTAGGGGTTTGTGAGACGAGCTCTCTAGGTGACGCAGAGTAAAAACAAGCTCTCCCAGTGCGGTTTCATACCGGGAAGTTAATCCTCGTCCTATATATTGCGATGCTAAATAATGTGGGGTAGAAATCAGTTTTCGTTGGGCAAGAAATGGCGTCATAACAGATCCTTACGCAGAGGTAATAGTGAGTGAAACAGGCGCTTCTAACGTTTTGCGTAATTTGCGTTCAAGATAGCGTTGTTGATTTTTGGCTTGAGTGAAGGCTTCTTTTTGAGAGAACTTGAGGCGAATATGCCAAGTCATTTGTTCCATAAAAGCATCCATCTGTACTTCGCCCGCGTTGGGGAGCAAAATCTGGCAAGAAAAATCTGTCGCTAATGAGGATTGCCCTGTTTTTGGCAGTGCTTGGCAGAGTTGATCACAAAGTGGCTCATTCCAACGAGCAGAGCGAAAAGAGTCTTCCACTTCGCCAGCAAACGAAGGTGAATTCTCGGGAGATAGATAATGTTGAAATAATGCTAACTCGGGTAGTGAAGCGGCCAAGTGTTGGGTCGATTTATTCGATTCTTGTTTATTGCGCGGCTTATTGCTCACTTGCTGCTGAGGCTCTTCATGATGTTGGGGCGGCGGTGTATGGACTTTCATAATCACTCCTTTATCCAACGTTGCATTTCATCTAACTTAGTCACTTCTTTTTGCTGGAGAGTCATGGCTTGTTGGGCGTGTTCAACTCGCTGCTGTTGCTCTGTTAAATTAAGCTGTAACGTTTGTAATGCTTGCTGTGTTGTTTGAATCTCAATGATTAAGTCACGTTCAGCGGCCATCCATTCTTGAAGAGTGAGCTGCGTGATGGGCTTATTTTTGTGTTGGTTATCGAGCTTGTTACGCATGTCGATTTGTTGTTGTTCTTGATTCGCTAATAGCTGCTGTTTTTGTTGATATACCTGCTCTATTTGGCGCAGAGCCTGTTTTTTTTTGCGCCATTGACGCTGGCTTTTTAAGTAGCGGTGGTCTCGAATGGGTTTAAGTAACAACAGTGTGTCATTGAGCATCTGTTGTTGCTCATCCAGTGTGTTTTGAGGCTCAATGTCTTTGTCTTCAATGATCATCCGTCGGCGCATACAGCGTGATGTCCTGTAATTGTGTAAGGATGTCGCTAAACTCTAAGGGATCACTCATCCCTTGTTGTAAATAGCGCAAAATGGCCGGGTAATGCTCTACGGCATAATCTGTCAATGCGTGGTTACCCGCTTCGTATTCGCCTAACTGGATGAGCATGGCGATGTCTTTATAGGCCGCGAGTAAATTGCGCAGCGTACCGGATGCCTGCTGATGGTGTGGGTCGGTGACGTTGGTCATTATCCGGCTTAAGCTGCCTAATACATCAACGGCCGGGTAATGGTTCTTTTCTGCCAACTTGCGCGATAAAACGATATGTCCATCGAGTAGAGATCTCACTTCATCAGCAATGGGATCGCCAGCAATCACATCCCCCTCGATTAACACCGTATAAAGCGCTGTAATCGAACCGGCTCCTTCCATGTTACCTGCACGCTCCACTAGGCGTGGCAGCATGGTATAAACCGATGGTGGAAATCCGCCACGACCCGGTGGTTCACCCGCAGCAAGGCCGAGTTCTCGCTGTGCGCGGGCAAAGCGGGTTAAAGAGTCAATCAGTAACAGCACGCGTTTTCCCTGAGCTCGGAAACCTTCCGCAATCGCGGTGGCTGTTGAAGCTGCGCGTGCCCGTTCCATACTGGTTTTATCTGATGTACTGCACACTAAAACGCATCGAGCACGCAGTTCTTCATCGAGTTCATGATCGAGGAATTCACGCAGTTCGCGTCCACGTTCACCAATCAAGCCAAACACAATGACATCGCATGGCATGTTACGCGCTAGTTCAGCGAGCAGCGTGGTTTTACCACAACCTGCACCAGCGAATACCCCAACACGTTGGCCTTCACCGAGCGTCATTAAGCCATCGATAGCTTTTAAACCTGTCGGGAGTGGCTGGCTAATTCGTGGTTTTTGTGTCGGGGCCAGTGCATCGTTGATCACGGGAAAAGTGGGGCGGCTTGATTGCAAAGAAAATGCCGCATGTTCACCGGATAAACAGCGGCCGAAACCATCGAGTACTGACCCAAGTAACGCATCGCTGCATTCGATTTGATGTTGAACATAGTGAGGGGTAATCTCAGCTCCGGCCGCGATGCCTTCTAGATTCCCTAGTGCTGAAAGCAACACTTTTTGTTGGGTAAAGCCCATCACCTCTGCAAGCGTTTCTTTGCCATGACTGCGAATGGTACATAAATCGCCAATACGCGCTTTAGGTAATAAACCTTCTAGCAAAATACCATTAATGTCACTGACAACACCTTGCACCTTAACGCAATCAAGATGGTTCAGGTGCGCTAACTTGTCATGACACCACTGATCGAGCGATGGAGTCGACATTACCATGAGATTTCAAACTCACTCTTACCTTTGAATATCACTTTGCCACTGTCGATTGAAACTAAGCGCAACCCCTGAATTTCATCACCCACAAACAGGCGTTGACCTTTTGATGTGACGACACTCGCCAGTGGGCCAGACGTAATTTGTACGATACTAAACGGCAAAGAGTGTTTGATAGATGAGGTGCTGTTCTCAATCGTAATTGGTGTGCGATATTGCTGGTGAAAACGTGCCAACATGCGCTCTAACTTTTGACTTTGATCTTGAGTCAGTGCCCCTTTCATTTGCACACTTTTGCTTGAGTGATGCAGAGTGAGAGGTGTATTCAGTTCGCGCTCAGTCAGCATGGTTTTCAGGGTTTTCTCTACATCGAGCGCTTGAGGTAATGATTGACGCTTATCTGCAATTTTAGGTGCTTCAACTTGTCGTTTAATATTGCTCTGGTTGTCAGGATATAATGCGGCCCAAGTGCTGGTGGCTGCGATTGTCACTGCACTAATAAAACCAAATAGAAACGGCAATAGGGTTTTACGCTTTGCAGGGCGTGGCGTTATGAGACTCTCGTTCTCTCGGATGGGTGCTTCCGGTAGTGGAATATCCCACGATTCACCCGCTGCGACAACGGTTAACCAGACACCATTTAAACCGAATAGCGAACCCGCTTCTATTGGTGTTTGCTGCGAAAACACGTGGCCTTCGCGGTTGGTCACTTCGCCAGATTGAGCAACAATGCTCCATTGTTCATCTGCAAATACTAATTCGCAGTGAATCGGGAAAATTCCTGCGTCCAGTAACACTAAATCGGCCAAGTCATTTGAGCCAATCTGCCAGTGCTCACCGATAAGAGGTAAGGATGCACCGCGATTTACTCCTGATAAAACACGTAACTCATACATGGTAGGTACTCACTAACAAATAAAAGTAACAAGAAAGCCAAACCACTGAATTGGGACTAAAAATCATCAACAGGTTTTCAGTATTGGCTGGAATAACCATGAGCGTGCCTGCTCATGATTATCCATTGAGTGGTTCGATTGGGTGTTCGGTTCCCGATTAACCTTCTAAGGCGATTCGTCCTAAAACATTAATCTGCGCAGTGCTTTGCAGCTCCGTAAAAGAGAGCACTGGAATATGATTAAACTCATCTTGCAGTAAATTGCGCAGAATGCGGCGTAAGTCTTGCGCGACCAGTAATACAGGACGAGGTGATGCTAATACCGGAAAGGCTTGGCGTAATTGCTCGACCAGCAAATGGCTCGCTTGCTGAGGGAGGGCAAAGAACGATTCTGTTTGGGTTTGACGTAGAGAATCACGCAATAACTCTTCCGCTTCAGGGGTCAGTAACCATACGTGTAGCCCAGCATCGGTGGTGTATTGGTAGCAAATCTGAGCTTTAAGGCTAATGCGCACGTAGTCTGTCAAAGCGCCTACATCCCGTTCATATTGGCCATGTTCAATTAACGCTTCAGCAATGGGGCGAATGGCTCGTAGTGGCACGCATTCGGCAGCTAATCGTTGCAAAACGGCAGCAAAGCGCGAGGTGGGTAACACGCGCTGTAATTCTTGGGCAAGCTCTGATTGTTCTTGCTCCACCCAACTTAAAATCGCTTTGGCTTCTTGAAGGCCAATAAATTGTGGCCCAGTGGCAAAGAACAACCGTTCGAGCCGTTCAATAACAAGCGCTATCGGGGTTATTGGTGTCACATCTTCACGGCTGAAAATAGGGTGTTCGGTGGGCAACCAAAGCCAGTTTTCTTCTTGACGTTCTTGCTTACCAATCTCTCCGTGAGAAATGAGTTCATCATCGGCAATGGCAAGTGGCAGGGCGAATTTACTCTCTGAATATGTGGCGCGTAATGTCGGCACTTCGTAGACGCAAAATTGAAACTCATCAGGTGCGACAGCGTCACTGTAGTCGATATCGAATGAAGGCAACGTGATACCAAATTTATCCACAATACGGTTACGACAGCGCCTTGCTAAGCGAATCAACTCCATAGTGAAGGGATCATTTAGACCCGCTCGGCAAGGGTTAAATAGCAATATATAGGGACGAGCTGGATTGAACTTACGAACATCCTCTTCACCGTTAAATTCGGCTGGTGTGCCCGCTGCCACCTTGTGAGCGCTATTAATTTTTTCCAGCTGCGAGGTTTTATAGAGCTGGAACAAACCAGAGGTGAGTGATATGACAGCCATGACGAGAAAAATCATAGTGGGCATGCCAGGTAACAAAGCAAAACCAAACATTCCGCAAGAGGCAATGATCCAAGCCTTAGGTTGACTGGTTAGTTGTTCAGCCATTTCGCGACCAATGTTCGCATCAACTTCTTGGTTATCAGGAGCGACCCGAGTGATGATCATACCGGCAGTGAGTGAAATAAGCAGGGCAGGAATTTGCGCAATCAAACCATCACCAATGGTCAATACTGAGTACAGATGCATAGATTCACTGGCGCTCATATCATGCTGTAACGTACCTATTGCAAAGCCGCCAATAAGGTTGATTGACACGACGACGAGGCTGGCAATTGCGTCCCCTTTAACGAATTTCATCGCCCCATCCATAGCCCCAAATAGCTGACTCTCTTTGGCGAGTAATTCGCGGCGACGGCGCGCTTCTTCTGGTTCGAGTAGGCCTGCTCGCAAATCGCTGTCAATCGACATCTGTTTACCCGGCATGGCATCTAGCGTAAAACGTGCTGCAACTTCGGCAACACGTTCCGAACCTTTGGTGATAACCAAAAAGTTCACAACGGTAAGAATCAAGAAGATCACCAAGCCTACCGCTAAGTTACCGCCCACCACAAAGTCACCAAAAGCCTGCACAATACTTCCGGCATTTTGCTCTAACAAAATGAGGCGAGTGGTGGAAATCGACAGCGCCAAACGAAACATTGTTGTGATCAGTAGCACCGCAGGAAATGATGAGAAAGCCAGTGGACCAGGAAGGTACATTGCCAAGGCAATTAACAGTGAAGATAAACTGATATTCAGTGCAATTAATATATCCACTAATCCGGTTGGAAGAGGGATGATCATCATAAATACGATGGCAATAACAAACGTGGCACCAACGATTTCAGAGCGCTTCATCGCGCTAATCGCAAAGCGGTTTAGAAGTAGAAAAAGGCGAGTCATGAGCGTGGAGTACTCCTTGTTGCTTGTGATTCTTGTTGGCGTTCGTAATGGGCGTATTCAGTCATTAAACGCAAAATGACGTTCAAGGTGTTTTGACGGGCTTTGTTATCTTTCCATAGCGGAAGTGGCAGTTTTTGTACCAAAGGATATAGCGCATTCAGAAACACCACATGAGCGAGAGGATCGTCACCAACGGTTTCTGTATTGAGGTTTTTTACTTCTCTGGGGTACAAACTTGATTGTGTAAACTCAACTAATTTTCTCGTCAATTTGGCAGCACTCATTGATTGAATCATGCCTTTAGCCGCAAGTTTACGTAACATGACTTGCACGCTGTTGAGAATATGACTGAGCTGCTGGCTAGCGGTGAGATCTTTTAAGATAATTCGTAGTTGACCTTGGGGTAGAGAAGGGAATTGCGCCGCTAAATCATCGGTTAATGCGCGGATTAAGGTATGTAATCCTTGCGCGAAATGAGCTTCATCAAATTGGGTTAATAGGGCATCAAATAAGGTTGCTAGAGAGCCTTGGCCTACGATGTGTTGATAGTAAAGTTGGCGTAATGTTTGGCGGTGTTCTGGGTCTTGGCTAAACATGGCTAATGCACCCGCTGTATTTAACCCAGCCATCACTTCTGCACCGTGTTGCTCGTATAGCTGTTGCCCTAACGTTTCTAAGTGCTGAGCTTTATCGGTTTGTCCGGTGGTTCGAGCCTCAGCAAGGGCTTTTTGTAAAATGACTTCGGCTTTAGCGGGATCGCCCTTGGCTGTATCTAACAACAGCTCAACAGATAGTTGCTGCTGTCCTTGCGATAGGATGCGGCGAGCTTCTTGATTCAGTGTTTGAGTGTCGTGATTAGTCAGCAGTTCATAAAGTTCGGCAAGCTTTTCTATCCGCTGCTCCGAGCGAGGCTTAATCGTACGCTCTTCTAAGCTTTTACTATTTTTCTCAACACTTTCGCTAAATTTCATCGACACTTCTTCCATCGAATCTGCCATGGATTGAGCCGGATTAAACATAGCTTTTACAGCTTGTTCTGCTTGCTTAATCACAGGCTGATTAAGCGGATCAAGCTGTGGTGTTGAATGAGAAATAGACTGAATATTCATGGTGATATCACGCTGTTAGGTTAGTGACGATACAAGTCATATCTTCATAAGTGGCGGCAGCGCAAAGCTGGTTCCATCTAAATAAAGATCGCTGGATTTACCACGAGCGTTGAACGAGCTCCCTCCCTTTGAGGAGAACCAGATCGAGCACGCTGGAGTCGCACCTTACGGTGAACAAGCCCTTGCCTTTGAGCAGAGCTGGATGGAGATCACCGGATTTACAGCGAGCGTTAAACAAGCTCCCTCCCTTTGGGGAGGGTTGGGGAGGGTGTACAAACCGGGGACATACTTTACAAAATGATCTGGAGACTTCGTTTACATAAGTTAAAACTCATAGTTAGGAGGACTAACTATGGCTTGGAAAGAGACTTGTGTTATGGATTTAAAAATCAAATTTATATCCGACTGGCTATCTGGTAGATACACTAAGACATTGTTATCAAGTAAGTATTCTATTAGTCGTCCAACTGTTGATAAATGGATTGCGCGTTATTCTCAATATGGCCCTTCTGGACTTTATGAG
>NZ_WEKT01000089.1:0-9544 GCF_009874545.1 Vibrio eleionomae
GAACATTAACTACCTTTTAACAGGTGATTTAATGCTATTTCTTAAAACTTGTTAAACATCGAAACCTCTTAAAAGAGGTGAGATATTTTTTGCCGAACATTAACTACCTTTTAACAGGTGATTTAATGCTATTTCTTAAAACTTGTTAAACATCGAAACCTCTTAAAAGAGGTGAGATATTTTTTGCCCGAAGAAAATAAATTTAAATCTAAATCTATAGAAACCAGTGGTGGATCTATGTTTGATAATGACAGTCCGCAAGAGACTAAAAGCAGTCCTTCGTTTCAATCCTTACCTTTGTCTAGTGCTCAGCAAGGGATTTGGTTTGCTCAACAAGTAAACCCAGATGCAGCAAGTCATGTATTTAAAATTGCTGAATATTTTGACATTAATGGTGTTGTTGATACCTCAGCACTTGAACAAGCTATTCGACAAACTGTTTCTGAAGCACAAGCTTACCAAGTGACAATCCATGAAGTAGAGGACGAGTGTTTCCAAACGTGTTCTTTACACCCGGATTGGCACTTGCCGATATTAGATATGAGTGGTGATGAATCGCCGTTCACTTCTGCTTTGGAATGGATGCAAAGAGATATCGATGCTCCAATGGATTTGTCGTCTGGACCTCTTTTTTCCTTTGCAATCATAAAATTAGATTCATCTAGAACCTGCCTCTATCAATGCGTGCACCACATCATCAATGATGGGTTAGGAGGGCATTTATTTATTGATCGTGTGCTGTCTCTTTACAATGCCGCGATTGATAATACCCAAAGTGCGGGCCATGCTACTTTTGGTACTTTACAAGAAGTACAGCAAGCAGAGCTGCACTACCTGGAATCAGAACGATTTAGTAAAGATAAAGATTTTTGGGTTAATAAATATCAGCAACGTGCCAATTCAGTGAGTTTGTCTGGTAAAACAGCTGCTTGCCTGAGCGTCTATCGTTATCAAAACTACCTTTCAACTAAACTTACCTCACAATTACGTGATTTAGCGTCGCGTTACCACGTCACATTACCTCAGCTACTAGTTTCATTAGTTGGGGGATATCTTTATCGCATGACTGGCCAGGAATCTATGTTAGTAGGATTCCCTGTTTCTGGTCGTCGCAATAAAGCATTACGCTCTACACCTACAATGGCCGTTAATGTTGTGCCTGTAGAACTTAATTTCTCACCTGAAACAACTCTGGAACAGAGTTTATCAGCTATCAAACGCGATCTTTTTGGCGCCCTAAAACACCAAGATTATCGTAGTGAGGCTCTTAAAGCGGAGTTGGGGTTATTTAACGAACAACACCCATTATTTTCTACGTTAATCAACATTGTTCCGTTTAAAGAGCAAATTGCATTTGGGCAAGCTCCTGCGACAGTCCATAACCTCTCTACTGGTCCGACAGATGATCTCTCTATCACTCTTTATGAACGTGGACTTGATGGCGGGTTAGAACTTTCAATAGCTGCTAACACGGCACTCTACAGTGACGATGAAGTCGATGCGCACGGTAAACGCATGGTTCATTTTTTAGCGGCAGCTGTCACCAATGCAAACGGAAATATCCATCAATTAGACATCGCACTTCCTAGCGAAAAACAAACGATTTTACAGCATTTTAACGACACAAAAACGCCATTTTCTGCACAAAGTGGCCTACATGAACTGATTGAACAACAAGTTAATTTTCATCCTAATGCGCCAGCGCTAGATTTTAATGGCGCCGTTATGAGTTATGCTCAGCTCAATCAAAAAGCGAATCAGCTTGCACATTGGCTACAAGATCACGGCGTACAAGCAACAGACCGAGTCGCTATATCATTACCGCGTAATTGTGAGCTTATTGTTGCGGTATTGGCAACGTTAAAAGTGGGTGCAACCTATGTACCGATGGATCCCAACTACCCACTTGAACGCCGTTTGTACATGGTTAAAGATTGTCAGCCTAAGGTCATTCTGACTCTCAGCTCTTCAGATTTGTTCACGCAATCGTTTTCCTCTGCGACGTTAGTTGTCGATTTTGAAGAAGCCTTACAAGAATCACTGTCATTATCCAACGGCAATCTATCGATGGGTGAGTTTGACTCACAACAGTTGGCATATCTCATTTACACGTCTGGTTCTACTGGTCATCCCAAAGGCGTGATGTTATCGCATCGCAATGCGTGTAACTTGGTCGAATGGGCAATTAGTGAATACGGGCCAAAACTGTTTTCTCGTACACTATTTTCGACGTCACTTAACTTCGATTTGTCAGTTTATGAAATTTTCTCAACCTTAAGCTGCGGTGGATGTCTTGTTATTGTTGAAAATGCGTTGAGTTTGCTTGAGAAGGAATACGATCTTACTCTGATCAATACTGTGCCGTCAGCCTTGAGTGCGTTAGTCGATGGTAATGCGATTCCATCATCAGTACAGGTAGTTAATGTTGCTGGTGAGCCTCTTAAAAAAGAGCTCGCGCAACGCTTCTTTGAGCTAACCCCAATCCCGTCCCTATGCAATCTGTATGCACCTTCAGAAACGACCACGTATTCAACATTTGTCCGTATGTACCGAGGTCAGCCGTTTGCACCACATATTGGTAAGCCGTTAAATAATACCCAAGTGTATATTTTGGATGCCCAACAAAAGCTGTTGCCTCCTGGGGTGATTGGCGAAATTTATATCGGTGGTGAAGGGGTTGCACAGGGCTATATTAATTTAGCCGCCATGACCGAAGAGCGCTTTGTTTCCGATCCCTTTGCCAATGATGGCAAGGCCAAAATGTATAAAACGGGGGATTTGGGGCGTTGGACAACTGATGGCAATATTGAATTTTTAGGGCGTAACGATTTCCAAGTAAAAATTCGCGGTTTCCGTATTGAACTGGGAGAGATTGAATCGACGTTTCTCAGTCATCCAGCCGTTGATAATGCCGTTGTCGTTGCCCAGGAAGATGTGAATGGTCAGCCCCAGTTGGTGGCTTATTACACATTAACTAAAGCGGTGAACGTCGAGCAATTGATTGAATTTGTTAGCCAGCCGTTAGCCGATTATATGGTGCCCGCCGCTATGGTTGCCTTGGACACCATGCCATTAACGCAAAACGGTAAGGTTGACAGAAAAGCATTACCCGCTCCAAATGCAAGTGCTTTTGTTAGTACTCAATATGTGGAGCCAAAAGGCGAGAATGAGCAACGACTAGCGTCAATTTGGCAGCAATTGATCGGAATTGAAAAAATCAGTCGTAACGACAATTTTTTCCAAATTGGTGGCCATTCACTACTGGCCGCGCGTTTGATTTCTCGGTTACGCTCAGAGTTTGGCACTGAACTGTCTCTGGCGCAGATTTTTAATCATCCCACCTTGAAAGCAATGGCAAAGATCTTGGTTCAGTCTTCAGTAGTTTCCCAGCTACCCGATATTGTACCGACGCATGAAGGGGATACATATCCACTGACCTTTGCCCAAAAAGGTTTATGGTTACTTGAGCAGTTAGATGGCAGCTCCCTAGTGGCTTATGTGATGAAAAATAGCGTTGAGTTCCATGGCCCATTAGATTTTTCTGCATTGGAAGTGGCATTTCTAACCGTGATTGAACGTCACGCGCCATTACGCACCAAATTTATTAATGTTGATGGTCAACCGTTACAACAAGTTATGCCGGCGCCGGACAGCTTCGTCATTCAACGTGATGGCGAATTTGTGGTCGAATTTGACTTAAACGAAGGCTATCTCATTCGCGCTCATATTGCAGAGCAAGATCCAAACATCCACACATTAACGATTGCGATGCACCATATCATTTCAGATGGTTGGTCAACCCGGATCATTCTTAATGAGTTAATTGCCGCATACAACAGTGAACTGTCTGGAGCGCCGTTGGATTTAGATTCGTTACCTATTCAGTACGGAGATTACGCTCGCTGGCAACAGACTCATTATCAAGGCGAATGGTATGAAAACCAAAAATCTTACTGGTTTGAACAGCTTGAAGGTATTCCGGAATGTGTCTCTTTGCCGTTAGATTTTGTTCGCCCTGAGCAGCAAAATTATGCAGGACTCACGTTCCCAATCACAATTGATCATGAACTAACGCAGAACATTAAAGCATTAGCACAGCGTCATCACAGCACATTGTACATGACGTTACTCGCCAGTTTCTCGTTGTTAATCGGGCGATTATCTAATCAAACGGATGTGGTGATTGGAACACCGATTGCGGGGCGTAATCGTACTGAGTTAGAAGATTTGGTAGGGATGTTTGTTAATACGCAGGCATTACGTGTGAACTTAGACCAAGTGACAGATGTTTCGTCGTTAATCCACCAAGTGAAAGCGACGGTTCTTAAAGCACAAACCAACCAAGATGTGTCATTTGAGCAAATCGTAGAAGCGGTGGCGCCAAATCGTAATATGGCACATAACCCTATCTACCAAGTGATTTTTGCACTCCATAATACGCCAAACCAACTGGCTCAAATGCAAGATGTTGATGTCCAAGTAGTGATGGGAGACTCGGATACCGCTCAGTTTGACTTAAGTGTTGGTCTTTATGAAGTGGATGGTCAGCTTAGTGGCTATGTAAACTTTGCTACTGCGCTATTTAAACAAGAAACGGTTGAGCGCTTCATGGCGTGTTGGCGTACGTTACTTAGCCATATGGTGCAGCAAGATACTCTTCAACCGCTGGCGTTGCCTATGCTGCCAGAACAAGAGCAGCAACGTGTTGTTGAGCACTTTAACCGCGGTAAGCAGGACTTTTTTTCGCATGTAACGATCACACAGCGCTTTGAAGAACAAGCTGAACGTTTCGCCGATCGTATTGCGGTAAGTTATGAAAACAACCACCTTACCTATGCTCAGTTAAACGCACGTGCCAACCAATTGGCGCATTGGCTAATGGCTAATGGGGTTAAACCAGATAGTCGAGTTGCTATTGCACTTGAACGCAGTGAAAAGTTATTAATTGCGATTTTGGCAACGCTGAAAGCTGGCGGCGCTTATGTGCCACTTGATCCTAATTACCCACAAGAACGCTTGCAATACTCACTGCAAGATAGTGAGCCAGAAGTGGTTATTACCACGAGTGCACTGGTTGATAAACTCGGTAATTTGCCGGTCAATACACAATTAGCCTTGTTAGATAAGCCAGAGTGGCTTGATCTTACCATCGACAACATTGCCGCTGAGTGCAGTGGTCTCACCGCCCAACATATGGCGTATATTATCTACACTTCAGGTTCGACAGGTAAGCCGAAAGGAGTGATGGTTGAGCATCATAATGTGATGCGTTTGATGGCCGCCACACAGAATGATTTTCAATTTAATGAGCGCGATGTCTGGACCTTATTCCACTCCTATGCGTTTGACTTTTCAGTATGGGAGATTTGGGGAGCGTTGCTGTTCGGTGGTCGTTTAGTCGTGGTGCCACACTTAGTATCAAGAGCCCCAGACGATTTATATCAGCTATTGTGTAACGAACAGGTTACCGTATTAAACCAAACACCAAGTGCATTTCGCCAACTGATTGCTGCTCAATCAGAACAGCCACATGATTTACGCTATGTGATCTTCGGTGGTGAAGCTCTTGAGTTATCCGCGTTATCACCTTGGTACCAAAAATCCCTTAATCGTCATACCCAGTTGATTAATATGTATGGCATTACGGAAACCACCGTACATACCACATATTATCCACTGACGGCTGCTGATGTGTATCGCACGGGTGCCAGCCCCATTGGACGTGGTCTAAACGATCTGCGGTTATATATTCTCGATGAATTCCGTCAGCCGGTACCTGTTGGTGTCACGGGTGAACTGTATGTCAGTGGAGCAGGTGTTGCACGCGGTTATCTTAACCGTGCAGAACTCACCGCTGAGCGGTTTATGCTGGACCCATTTGTTGCCGATGGTCAAACCCGAATGTACAAATCCGGAGACCTAGGGCGTTGGTTAGATGATGGCAGTATTGAGTATTTGGGTCGTAACGATGACCAGGTTAAAATTCGAGGCTTCCGCATTGAATTGGGCGAGATCGAAGCTTGTGTCCGTAGCTTTGACCAAGTACAAGATGCCGCCGTTATCGCTGCCCCCAATGCAAGTGGTGACTATCATATCGTTGCTTACTATGTGAGTGAACCAGCTCAATCGGCGTTCGATCTTGAAGAATTACGGGCTCACGTGGCTGATTTAGTGCCAAATTATATGGTGCCATCGGCTTGGATGCAGCTTGATGTGATGCCATTAACCGGAAACGGTAAACTGGATCGCAGAGCGTTGCCAGAGGTGACAACGCAAGATGTGGTCCGCCACGCTTACCAAGCACCACAAACCGACAATGAAATGTTGTTAGCTTCCCTGTGGAGTGAATTGCTGGGCGTTGAACAAATTGGACGTCAAGATAATTTCTTTGAACTGGGCGGCCACTCATTGCTTGCGGTTCAATTGATGGCCATGCTGCGAGAACATCATTGTGATATCGCAGTTAAACATCTCTTTAATCAACCAGACCTCGCTTCGTTAGCGGCAACCATGGATCCAAGTGAAGACAGTCACGTTGTGATTGAAGAAAATCGCATTCCGCAAGGGTGTGACTCCATCACTCCAGAGATGTTGCCTTTAGCTAACTTATCCCAAGAGAGTATCGATTGTATCTGTGCTCAAGTGTCGGGTGGGGCGAGTAATGTTCAAGACATCTATCCATTGGCGCCTTTACAAGAAGGGATTCTGTTCCACCATCTCGTTCAAGAACAAGGTGATGCTTACCTGACGCGTTTCATTACTGGATTTAGCACAGAGTCGCAACTTGATGCGTTTTTAAGTGGCTTACAAGCGGTGATTAATCGTCATGACATCTTACGCACAGCAGTCGCATGGCAAGGATTAAACCAGCCAATGCAAGTGGTATGGCGTGAAGCGAAGATGCCGATTCAAACATTATCGTTTGATCAACAGAGCCAAGCAACAGGGGAGAGCGTGGCAGAGTGTTTACAACGGCACTTCGATCCTGCCACAACGCGTATTGAATTATCGGTCGCGCCATTGATTCACGCCTACCGTGTCTACGACCAACAGGAGCAGCGGTGGTTATTGTGTCTGTTAATTCACCATTTGATCAATGACCACACAACGCTCGAACTCTTGGTCGAAGAGGTCTTTGCCCATATTGATGGTCGTACTGATCAGTTGTTAGAACCTGTACCTTTCCGTCAATTTATCGGCCAAATAGAACGACGTCGTGATGCTGACCGCGAGCGTGAATACTTTACGGCACAACTTGCTGATATCGATGAGCCTTGTGCGCCATTCGGACTGTTAAATGTGCAAAATTCTGCACAAGACATTGAGCAATCAACTACTTACATTGATAGCGCCAGTGCTGTGCAGTTACGCCAGTTAGCTAAACAACACAATGTCAGTACGGCCAGTATGTTCCACCTCGCTTGGTCGATGGTATTACGTGCGGCAACAGGGCGTCATGATGTGGTGTTTGGTACCGTGTTATTTGGTCGTATGGGCGCGGGAATTAATTCTGATCGTACGTTAGGTATGTTCCTCAATACCGTTCCATTACGTTTAACACTGGCAGACCAATCAGCCAGTCAATTGGTGGCAATGACTCACCAAGCACTCGCTGAATTATTAGACTATGAGCATGCCTCATTGATCATGACTCAGCAGTGCAGCGGTGTGGCTGCGCAAACGCCATTATTTACTAGCTTGCTGAATTATCGTTATCAAGGTGGGAGTGATGCGCAAGCTAAAATTCTCGACCGCATTGATCTCGTGTTCAGTGCTGAGCAAACCAACTATCCAATATCGCTGGATATTAACGATCATGCCAGTGGCGAGTTCTCGTTTGATTTGCACGTAGATCGCACTATTGGTTGTGAACGTGTTGCTATCATGCTGAACAATGCCATTAATCAGTTGGTGGATGCGCTAGCTAACTCATCAGAAAATAGCTTCAATCCATCCATTCTAGGTGTAGCAGAGCGCACTCAAGTGCTGGAAGGCTTTAACCAAACTGAGCGTGATTTCCCAACCGATACTTGCATTCATCACCGTATCGAACAAACCGCAGTTCGTTATGCCAATGACATTGCCGTGGTGGATGAAGACAAACAGCTCACTTTTGCCGAGCTTAATGCGCAAGCGAACCAACTGGCGCACTGGCTGGTACAACAAGGGGTGACACCGGATAGCCGCGTAGGCGTTTCCCTTGACCGTAGCTGTGAATTAGTCGTTGCTCTGGTGGCGATTCTTAAAGCGGGCGGCGCGTATGTGCCAATGGACCCCGGTTATCCAGAAGACCGCTTAGAATACATGGTGCAAGACAGCCGCCCAGTAGTGCTGTTAACAACGTCTGAGTTGCGTCCTCGATTGGGTCAGGTGCCAAGTGATGTGCAAATCGCTTATTTTGAAGGGGCACTCCCTTGGGCCAATGAAGCCGCAACCAATCTCGACCCAGCCAGTTTAGGCTTAAGCGCTCGCAGCTTGGCGTATTTGATTTACACCTCGGGCTCAACGGGTAAACCGAAAGGTGTGATGAATGAACATCGCGGTGTGGTTAACCGTTTAAGCTGGATGGCTGAAGATTATGGCTTTAGCCGTGACGATGTGATTTTGCAGAAAACCCCATTCAGTTTTGACGTCTCCGTATGGGAATTCTTCTGCCCACTGTGGGTGGGCGCGACCCTAGTGATGGCCAAGCCTGAAGGGCATAAAGACCCTCAATATTTGCGTGAGCTTATCGAGCGTCGCCAAGTGTCTATATTGCACTTTGTGCCACCGATGCTGCAGATGTTCCTAGAAGGCTGTGAGGCTGGCGATTGCCCAAGTCTGCGTTTGATGTTCTGTAGTGGTGAAGCGTTACCAGCAGAAACCATTCGTCGCACGTACCAGATGTTGCCTCATATAGAACTGCATAACTTATATGGCCCAACGGAAGCAGCGGTAGACGTAACGCAATGGCACTGTCCACGGGATTTAGCAGGAGACCGCGTATCCATCGGTTCATCGGTAGCGAACACACGGATGTACGTGTTAGATGCGCAAGGTCAACCCGCGCCNGTNGGCGTAGCGGGTGAANTNTTTATCGGNGGNNTTCAGGTGGCGCGTGGTTACTTAAACCGGGATGAGCTGACAGCTGAGCGCTTTGTGCGTGACCCATTTGTCAGCGATAGCGACGCGACCATGTATAGAACCGGAGATGTGGGTCGCTGGTTAGCGGATGGGACGATTGAATATCAAGGTCGTAATGATGACCAAGTGAAAATCCGTGGTTTCCGTGTAGAGCTGGGCGAAATATCGTCAGCCTTGAAAGGTTGCCAAGCGGTACTCGAAGCTGTAGTGATAGCGAAAGGCAGTAGCGCCAATAAGCGTTTGATTGGCTACTTTACCTCGGAAAGCGACTTATCGATTGAAGCGTTAAAAGCGGAAATGGGTGAGCGTTTACCAGAATACATGGTGCCAGCGGCGTTAGTTCAAATTGCAGAAATTCCATTGACGCCGAATGGCAAAATGGATCGTAAAGCGTTGCCAGAGCCAAGTGACGATGCTTTTG